>CASDSC010000121.1 GCA_949283215.1 uncultured Alistipes sp.
CCGCGCGGACATTCTGGACAAGGCGCTGATGCGTGCCGGGCGTTTCGACCGTCAGATTGAGGTGGGATTGCCTGACCTCCATGAGCGAGAGGAGATTTTCAATGTGCATCTCAAAAATCTTAAATTGGCACCCGATCTCGATCGTAGCTTCTTGGCTCGCCAGACGCCAGGCTTTTCGGGAGCAGATATTGCGAATGTATGTAATGAGGCAGCTTTGATTGCTGCACGGCATGATAAGAAGGCTGTTGATAAGGAGGATTTCTTGGCTGCAGTCGACCGTATTATCGGAGGTCTGGAGCGTAAAAACAAGATTATCACCAAGGAGGAAAAACGTACGATTGCTTTCCATGAGGCAGGTCATGCAACAGTTAGTTGGATGTTGAAATACGCCAATCCATTGATTAAGGTGACCATAATTCCTCGCGGGAAGGCATTGGGTGCTGCATGGTATTTGCCGGATGAACGACAGATAACGACTCGTGAGCAGATGATGGATGAGATGGCGGCTATTTTGGGTGGCCGTGTGTCGGAGGAGCTTAATTTCGGTCGGATCTCGACCGGAGCACTTAATGATCTGGAGCGGGTTACCAAGATGGCCTATGCAATGGTGGCTTATTACGGGATGAGTGAGAAGGTTGGTAATATGAGTTATTATGACTCGACGGGGCAGAGCGATATGTCGTTTACGACACCTTACATCGAGCAAACAGCCCAACAGAGCGATGCAGAGGTGAAAGCGATTATTAACGCGGCGTATGCGATGGCCCGTGAATTATTGGTAACCTATACCGATGGCTTGCATCAATTGGCCGAGATGCTGCTTGAACGAGAGGTGATCTTTGCTGAAGATCTCGAGAAGATATTTGGTCCACGCCCCAAAGGACGTCAGGACGAACTGGCAGAGGAGAATGCTGCCGCAGCACAAAAAGTACAGGGCGCGGGTGCTACTCCTTCATCTGCCGGAGAGAATAGTTCGGAGCCATCTCAGAAGCTTGATGATCCGGCGACACAGAAGAGTGCATCGGATGTCGTGACGGTTTCTGGTGAAACTGACTCCGTCCGTGCTGATAAGTGAGAAAACGAATGAGACCTAACTAGTAGGTCGGAACGATAATCACCCAACGAGATGAGTAAATTGTGGAATCGGGAACTGGGCGTACGCACCCTGAGTGGGCTTGTGTTCGTCATCGTGATGGCTGGAGGTATACTCTGGTCGCCTTATTCGTTGTTAATTCTGATGTTGGCGATCGGATGCGGATGTTTGCATGAATTTTATCGGATTGCAGGTTTGCGCGGATATGAGCCTCAGACCCGTTATGGATTGTTTCTCAGTTTATGCCTGATAGGGATGGGGTTTACCGTCGCCATGGGGACGATTGATCCGGTATGGGGTTGGATATTTGTACCGGCTGTTACGATTGTGTTTGCCTCAGAATTATTTCGTGTGCGATCGACCCCTCTTGAAAATATAGCATCGACATTGACGGGGGTACTTTATACGGCGGTGCCGTTGGTTGTGTTGATTTTTCTTGGATTGCGTTTCTCTGGCGAAATCGTGATTTATCGCCCTCTCGTGATATTATCCATTGTTGTGTTGGTATGGACGAACGATGTGGGGGCTTATTTGGTCGGAAGCGTCTTGGGTCGCCACAAAATGTGTGAACGGATATCGCCTAAGAAATCCTGGGAAGGATTTGTTGGCGGAGTGACCCTCTCAATGGTCGCAGCTGCATTATTGGGTCATTGGATAGGTGGATCTATGGCCGTTCGGTGCGGGTTAGGCGCAGTGGTTGCGGTTGCGGGAGTGCTGGGGGATCTGGTTGAATCGCAGTTCAAACGGTCGGTCGGGTTGAAAGATTCGGGACGGATGATGCCGGGACATGGAGGTTTTCTCGACCGTTTCGATGCGTTGCTTTTGGCCGCTCCGTGGGCTGTTGTTTACTGTATGGTTTTTGATCTCTGAAAATTTAACTATCTTTACTCGAAATATCAGGTATTTGCCTGGGCAGAAATGTCCGGGATCAATCGTCGGAACGAATGAAGTTACATAAAGAGGGATATTCCATTATTCGGAAAGCGCTGATTTTGTGGCTGATTGTGACGTGTGTTGCAATTGGCATCGTGGCTATTGTGCATGGTCCGGAGTGGGTGGTTGGAGTCGTGAGTGGTGCCGTATTGTGCTGTGTGATGTTCGTCATGCTGTTTTTCCGATGTCCGACGAGAGAGTGGGTGCAAGATGAAAATACGATATTCGCTCCAGCCGATGGCAAAATCGTGGTAATCGAAGAGGTCGACGAGAAAGAGTTCTTTGGCGAGAAAAAATTGCAGGTGTCTGTTTTTATGTCTCTCACCAATATACATATCAATTGGTTCCCAATCACGGGTAAAGTCGTCTATTTCAAGCACCATCACGGCCAATACAGGGTGGCATGGCATCCGAAGTCTTCGGAAGATAATGAGCGGACAACGACTGTAGTGCAAGGAATACACCATACGGTTTTATTTCGTCAGATCGCTGGGTTTATTGCGCGCCGTATAGTATCGTATGCAGAAGTTGGCGCTCATGTGGAACAGAACACCCAATGTGGATTTATTAAATTCGGGTCGAGAGTTGATCTTTTTTTGCCGCTGGATACCGAGGTGTTGGTCAAATTGGGAGATAAGGTTGTTGGTACGCAAACACCGTTGGCCCGGTTGAAAGGATAGGGGACTGGAAGTAGAACAGGACTGTGGAATAAAGAGAGGCCCATAGAGTTTGTAGTGCACTGAAATAAGAGAACGGCCATTATTCCCTGTGACGAATCAAATAGCGAAACATGTCTAAGTTGTCGAAATATATCATCGGAGCAGCTGCGACGGCTGTAGTGCTTTTCCTGGTGTGGTATTTCAGCAATGTTGTGGCGTATGTGTTGATTTCGGCGGTTTTGGCTATTATTGGAAAACCGTTGGTCATGCTTCTCGAACGGATCAGGATTCGTAAACGTCATTTGCCTAAATGGGTGGCTGCGTTGTTGACGTTACTCGTTTTCTGGGCATTTCTTGGGGCTTTTGTTGCGATTTTTATCCCTCTTGTGTTCGATAAACTCAATCAGTTTTCGACACTCGAGATTCCCCAGATGATCGAAGCTTTCCGTGATCCACTAATGTCTTTACAGGAGTTTATTGAACGGACTTTTGCAGTTGGTTCGGATCAATTCTCTTTGGTCGATTCGCTCACTAAGCAAATTACCCCGTTACTGAATATCGATGTGATCAACAATATGCTCTCGTCGATTGTTTCGCTCATTGGAAATACGGCTGTAGCACTCTTCTCGATTACATTTATTACGTTCTTTTTCCTAAAAGAGGATCACTTGTTTTATGATATGGTAGTAGCGGTTTTCCCGAAGAAATATGAGGAGAACATCTCGCGTGCCTTGAATTCGATCACAGACTTGTTGATTCGTTATTTTACCGGCATTGTGGCTGAATCGATGATTATGTTGACGGTTATTTCCATCGCCTTGTTACTGTGGGGAATGCCGGTGAGCAATGCGTTTGTAATCGGTCTGATTATGGGGATCCTCAATGTGATCCCTTATATCGGCCCGTTGATAGGGGCGGGAATTAGTTTGTTTATTGGTATGACCGATCCGATTGTTGGTTATTCGGCCGCATCCATGGCTTTAATTATAGGGTCTACTTTGCTTGTTGCAAAAGGATTTGATGATTTTGTACTGCAACCCGCACTTTATTCGAACCGAGCCAAAGCACATCCGTTGGAAATCTTTCTGGTTATATTGATTGCGGGAAGTATGGCCGGTGTAATCGGAATGTTACTTGCCATTCCTGCATATAATGTAATTCGAGTGTTTGCCAAAGAGTTTTTCAATAATTTCAGGTTAGTTCAGAAATTAACTGAAAAAATGTAAAATTGAAGGAATGTGGTATTACTCGAATCATTCTTGTGTGGAGGTGTGGCGAGGCTGTGTCATGGATGTTCCCGATGATGTTAAAGTTCGCGTAAGCCCGAAAAATCAGATCGTATGAAGTGTGTAATTTGCGGAGGTGTCATGCAGCCATTGTTCGAGCATCAATTGCTCGGCCATCATAATGTCCGTTATGAGCGTTGTCCGGAATGCGGATATATTTGTACGGAGTCACCGTATTGGCTTGAGGAGGCATATAACTCAGCGATAGCCCGGAGTGATATAGGTCTTCTGTCGCGTAATCTCCGGTTCCGGGATCTCGTGCCACGGGTCATTGATCGCAGTTTTGATATCCATGGCCGGTTTCTTGACTATGGTGGCGGGTACGGGATTTTTGTCCGGATGATGCGAGATATGGGCTATGATTTTTACCGGTACGATAAGTATTGTATGAATATGTTTGCCGAAGGATTCGATGGCGAACTTCCTGACCGGACCAAGGGTGCGCTGTACGAATTGTTGACAGCTTTCGAAGTCATGGAACATCTGGTAGACCCGGTTGCCGAGATGGAACAGATGCTCGGGTTATCCGATTCGGTATTGTTTTCAACCGAGTTGGTTCCCGAAAAATTGGATGCTGACTGGTGGTATTTTGCATTTGACAGTGGCCAGCATATTAGTTTCCATACGGAGGATAGCTTACGACGGCTGGCGGCTCGTTTTGGCGCAAAACTCTACACGAATGGCACCACATTGCATCTGATTTCGAGGCGCCAGTTCGATAAACCTCTTCGAATTGGTCGTCCATTCCGGGAACGTTTAGCGCGACTGTTTTATCGTCATGAGAAGCCCAATCTTGCACTCCGATCGAAATTGGGGGATGATTATGCGCAGATGCTTGCCATATTGAAAAAACAATAAAGCATTGACTGACTCCATGGGTTTACAATAAGATGTTTCCTCTTGTTTCGCAACAATGAGGAGTGTGAATCGACTTAAGTGGTTTGTATATATGTGGCATGAGTGAATTTTATGCCGTGTCACATGTAACCTTTGAGAAGGGTCGGGAAGATTCCTGTTTGTAGATGATTAGAAAATCGAGGAGTTAATTCATGAAACTACATACTTTTTTGCCGGTGTATCGGCAAAATTTGACTTTGGCAGTGCCGGTAATTTTGTCTCAGGTGGGACAGGTGATTGTTCAACTAGTTGATAATGCAATGGTTGGGCGTCTCGGTGCAGAGCCATTGGCTGCCGTATCATTCGGCGGGGCATTGTTTATGATATTTTTTATGTTTGCGACAGGGTTGACAATGGGGGTTACGCCGTTGGTCGGGTCTTCATTTGCCCAACGTGATCATAAAAGGTCTTCCATATGTCTTCAAAACTCCCTTTTGCTGTATGCAGTACTGGGCGTGTTGCTGTTCATCTCGTTGCGCGTTGTGGAGTGTTTTATGGATCGGATGGGGCAGAGTGAGGCGGTTGTCATGCTGGCCAGACCATATTTCCGATATCTTGCGTGGTCGATCATCCCGTTTATGTTGTTTGCGGCGTTTAAGCAGTTTCTCGAAGGGGTCGGCAATACGAAAGTGGCGATGGTGATCGTGTTGACATCGAATGTGGTCAACATTATTTTCAACTATCTGCTCATATATGGGCACGCGGGATTTCCTGCGATGGGGGCTCCTGGTGCAGGCCTATCGACTTTGATTTCACGCATATTGATGCCGATATTGATTGTAGCCTATTTTTATTGGCGAGATTCACTCCGGCGATATTTTACATTTTTTAGAAAGGATGTTTTTAATCTTCGGATGATGAAGATGTTGCTCGGTATAGGTTTGCCTATCTCGTTGCAGATGTCTATGGAAATGTCAGCTTTTTCGCTTTCATCGGTTATGATGGGTTGGATTAGTCCGGTTGCGCAAGCAGGACATCAGATTGCACTTTCGATATCGAGTTTTACGTTTATGACCTTGGTGGGAATTGCTGCGGCTGCCACAATCCGGGTGAGTCATGCATATGGGGCAGGTAATTTGCGCGAATTGGGACTCAGTGCTACTGCGTCCTACCATATCGGATTGTTGTATAGCTCGGTGGCAGGGATATTGCTTATTCTGTTGCGGCATGAAATCCCCCTTCTGTTTACGTCGGACAAGGAGGTGGTTGATATGGCTGCTACCTTGTTGATCTGTACGGGTATCTATCAGATATCGGATGGCTTGCAGACTATATCGCTCGGGATCTTGCGCGGGTTGCAGGATGTGCGTATCTCGATGGTATATGCGTTTGTTTCCTATATTCTCCTTAATTTGCCTGTGGGTTATCTCTGTGCGTTCGTGTTGGGTATGGGCGCTCCGGGGCTTTGGGTCGGATTTATCGTAGGTTTGTCGATGGCGGCCGTATTGCTCCATACTCGCTATCGACGGCAGTATGGCAGATTGCAGCGAGGGGAGCGATTGTAGTGACTGTGAGGCTAAGAGTTTACGCCTTTGCCGCTTCGTGAAAGTTTTTTATCTTTGCAAAGATAGGGATGCACGAGCTGTGCAGATGAAAATTGAAGAACATGGATTGCAAAGATAAAGATACATGTCAACTCGATATGGGCCGTGGTTGTTGCTTTTGTCACGACGGTGATGAGGTGACGGCGCAGATTTGTGAGGGGTGTTTTAAGTTGCATGAAACAGATTGGCTCGAAGAGATGCCGAACGTGTATGCCGACGACATTTATGAGGTCCGTTTTAAGAATACACGTAAGGGTTTTTATAAAAATGTCAATAATCTGCCGCTTAAGCGTGGTGATATCGTAGCGGTAGAGGCATCTCCGGGACATGATATTGGAATCGTGTCGCTTACGGGCGACATGGTCGGTCGGCAAATGCGTCGGGTCGGTTTTAATCCGCAAAACGGAGAATATAAAAAGATTTATCGCAAAGCTAAGCCGTACGATATTGAGAAATGGCAGGAAGCAATAGCTTTGGAGCACGATACGATGATACGGTCGCGTCAGATTGCTGCCCGCATGGGGCTCAATATGAAGATTGGCGATGTGGAGTATCAGGGCGATAAGATCAAGGCGATCTTTTATTATATTGCCGATGAGCGTGTCGATTTCAGGGAATTGATCAAGGTGTTTGCCGAGCAGTTCCGGATACGGGTTGAGATGAAGCAGATCGGAGCTCGTCAGGAAGCAGGTCGTATCGGAGGACTCGGTTCGTGTGGGCGTGAGTTGTGTTGTGCTTCTTGGATGTCCAATTTTGCATCGGTGACGACCAATGCAGCCCGCCATCAGGAGATTTCTCTTAATCCTCAGAAATTGGCTGGTCAGTGCAGCAAGTTGAAGTGTTGTCTGATCTATGAACTCGACGTCTATATGGATGCACGGCGTGATTTGCCGCGCGTCAACCAGCCGTTGCAGGCGCTCGATGGAGAATATTTCCTGGTGAAGACAGATATATTGAGCCGTACGATGTGGTTTAGTAATCAACCCGGGTCTTCGACAGGGCTTATAGCGTTATCGGCAGCCCGAGTACGCGAGATTTTGGATATGAACCGACGTGGCCAAAAAGTGGAAACGTTGGTGAGCGAGTCAGCCGAGACGGTAAATGCGGCAGAACCGGGATTTGTCAATGTGATTGGCGAGGAGAGTATTACGCGTTTCGATAAGCAGCGGGAGAAAGGTCGAGGCCGTAATAAATCGCGCAAGCGAGGACGGAAAACCGAGGGTGCCGAAGGGAGCGAAAAGATGCGAGAGGAAACGGGACGAGACGGTAATGACCGTCAAGGGCAAAAAGCGATGGGGCCTGATGAGGCACAGGGCGGTGCGGCGGAAAGTCGCAATGGAGGACGTCAGCGTCAGGGGCGCGGGAACGGACGCAATGGGGGCCGTTCGAATGGACATCCACGGAGTGAGGGAGCAAAATCCAAAGAGGCGAAAACTTCCAAGAATGGATAAAATGCGTTGGGTTGTCAATCTGGCAATCGGGTGTATGGGGCTGACCGGATGTCTTTCTCCTCATGGTATACGGGTGTCTGAGGTTGATCCGACGGGATGGAGCCGAGAGGAGTCGGTAGAATTATCATATGATAATGAGGATTCGTTGAGCCGGCGTACGTTGTCCTTGGTCATTCGATACGATGACCGTTATCCGTATGATTGTCTGCCGCTATGGATCGAGACGATAACCCCTGGTGGGGAAAAGCGGGCTGTCGGGGTTTCGATAGGACTCCCACGCAGCCAAACTGGCAAAACGACTAAATATTATGAGACGGAGCAGAGGTGGAAAGATTCGATAGTGTTGTCCAGGCTGGGCGATTATCGGTTCCGGGTGTCACATGCTTTGCCGGAGGATGAGGTAGTCGGCATTTCTGCTGTCGGGATCCAGGTTAAATGATAGAAATCAATAGAGAAGATAGTGGGAAAAGATAAGTTACGTCGGTTTCAGGAGAACCTGACTTTTGCATGCATGGTGCAGCCTTCGTTCGAAGAGGCATTTCGGCGTGATTATGCGTTGAAAGGGAAATGGCATGCTGAATTTTTTCGGAATGATCGTCCGATTGTGTTGGAGTTGGGGTGTGGACGAGGAGAGTATACTGTTGCTCAGGCCCAGATGTTTCCAGAGAAGAATTTTATTGGGATTGATATAAAAGGGGCCAGGATGTGGCGTGGAGCTAAAACTGCAACCGAAGAGGGTTTGGCTAATGTCGGTTTTTTACGGACACGAATCGAATTTATCTCTTCGTTTTTCGTGCCCGGGGAGGTGAGTGAAATTTGGATAACTTTTCCTGATCCCCAGTTGCATAAAAGTAGGGTAAAAAAGCGGTTGACGGCACCCGGTTTTTTGGCGATGTATGCAGGTTTTTTGGCTTCTGGGGGATCGATTCATCTCAAAACGGACAGCCAGCATCTGCATGAATATACCAAAGCGGTGATTGCATGCAACAATCTTCCTCTTCATGAGTCTTGTGCAGATATTTATGGAACAGGATATGCTTCGCCCTTGCTTTCGATCAAAACGGCATATGAAATGCGTTTTCTGGAGGAGGGATTGCCGATCACTTATTTGCGTTTTGGATTACGAGATTGTCTGAGTTTTGAGGCGCCTGATTTTGCTCCGGATGATAATTTAGCTTAAAATCGCATTCCTGTTTGGATAAAAAGAAATCATGCCTTATCTTTGCAAAGCAAAAAGGGCGATATGCGAGAGTTGGAAAGAGCGGAAGGGCCTGATTTGTAGATATATTCCTCAATAGCTCAGTTGGTTAGAGCATCTGACTGTTAATCAGAGGGTCCCAGGTTCAAGTCCTGGTTGAGGAGCATGTTTTAGCAGCGAGTTGATAACTGTCAACTCGCTGTTTTTTATTGATAGGCTTCGCAATTGTTAAATGATGTTCTTAGTAAGGGTGTCATGACAGAAAGTGAGTCGCTGTCAAGAAGGGGGTCGATAGGGTTACAAATATGAGCCGCTATGTAGGCGAAACAATATAACGGCTCATTGGTTGGGCGGGTCTTTCTGCTGAAGATATTGTTGTTGGGAAAAGGCAGGATCAATGGAATTTTTCAGTTCTTTCATGTGTCTTTTCGAACCCTATCTCAGAATGTTTATATATGGGGTATGTGGTCATTAGACCGACCCCGATTTGTGAGTTGGGTTCAGTTATGGATTCTTAGAACCTGCGTAGATTTGCTGATATGCTTATAATTATAAAGTGATGAGGGTGTGCCCTGTAGGTATGCGACGGCGTACGGTCTTGCCCAGGTAAGTAACCTCGAGCGTAAACGGATGGGTACAGTCGACAGATATGCTCCTCGTGTGGTCAGATGTAGATGCCTCGGCGACAATATTTACTATGTTATTTCCGAAAGTCAACTGTTCGACGCCGAGTTGTTTATCAGAACTGATATGCCATTGGATCAGATTGCGCGGAGCGTCGACGTGGAGACCTATTTTGTGTTCAATGAACAGTTTGATTGGGGCACAAGCTGTCCATCCTGTAAAATCGGGTCTCGTTTGGTGGTTGTGTTGGAATCCGACCTCTACATAGTCGGGTTGGTAGAATTCCCAAACGGTGCCGGTTTTTTGGTAGACACGGTAGACATTTTCGAGGTGATTGAGGGCGATCTCATCCGCTAATGTTTTGTATCCGTATTGTTCAAGCCCTTCGATCACCATGATGTCTGTCGGAGTCCATACGCCTCCTCGCCAATAACACCCACGGGGTTCGAATGTCGGTTCGTCAGCCGGTACAGTTGGTACCATGTGGGTGCGTTTGAACTGTGCAGTATCCTGTAGTGCTGCGACTAGGTGTTCAGCTTGCTTGTTCGTTGCGATGCCGGCCAGTAGAGGCCAATATCCGGCGATCGTTTTAACATTGTGTATTTTGTGATCCAAATTGAGATCGTAGTAAAATCCCGTTTCGGGATTCCATAATTGTTCGTTGATGAGCCGAGCCAGTCGGTCGGCTTCTTTAGTGAAATGTTTCCGTTCGTCTTTCAGACCGATGATGCCGGCTATACGGGCAAGTTGCCGGGCAAACATCGCCATCTCGGAGCTGGTGTCGATGCTGCACAACATGCCGTCAAGTCGAGGTGAGTTGTCCATGCTTGCCCAAGAACCATAATATAAACCACTGATTGGGTCTTTGATTTTGTTGTAGGCGTAAAAATAGGCTGCCAGTGGATAGAAAACCTTACGTAATCGGGCTGTGTCACCGGTAATTCGGAAACTTTCCAGTTCGGCCCAAGCCAAAATGGGGTGGTTGAGGCTTCCCGGACTTCCTGGCGGAGCGTACTGCACACGTGGGAGACCTGTATTTTCGTCAATTTCCCGGACGATCTCACCATCGTCCATTTGTGAGAAGTAGAAATTATCTAACGACTGAATGCCTGGTACATAGCGGAAGCCGTAGTTGCAAAACATCGTCATGAATGCGGTATCCCAAAGGA
Source organism: uncultured Alistipes sp. (assembly GCA_949283215.1). Classification (GTDB taxonomy): domain Bacteria; phylum Bacteroidota; class Bacteroidia; order Bacteroidales; family Rikenellaceae; genus RGIG1874. The sequence continues at coordinate 10,855 of CASDSC010000121.1, forward strand.
AAAGTGCTTCATTGAATGCTTCGTCGATGTAATTGGATATGAACGGTGAACCAGGTGCCGGTTGTCTGAATCGTCCAAAAGCCATACGCCAAGTATCCCAGTACATTTGGATATAACCTGGATCCTCATCATAGATTGGTTGGGGCAGACGATTACGCGTTTGGTCGAAATCGGGCAGCGTTTCCGAAATATAATTCGAAGTTCTGAATTCGTTGTGAGCCATGTAACGTGTCTGTCTGATTAAGTCAATGGGTACTTGAGCCTGTGATGTAATCATGCAGAGTAGGCATGAGGTCAGAGCAAATACGTTTTTCATGATGAGGAGTATTTGTTATTTGAAGTTTTGGCTCCGAGGCGATGTCTATGCCCGGTTGCTGTTGGATAGTCGAATCAAAAATAATGAAAAATATGTATATGTGCAAACATTTGCACATACTGAATATGGATGTTCCGTGTCTGGAGCTGTTGGAGGGGGAAGGGCTCTGTCAGTTCTTTAAAAGAATAGCCAAAGATATGACAGAAAGATGACGATAATTAGAGCCGGTAGCATGTTGGTGACTCTTATTATCTTGATCTCCAGTATATTGATTCCAAGTCCGATTAGCAAGATACCGCCGACAGTGGTCAGGTCTGCAATCATGGTCTCGCTCATGAAGCGAGACATAAAAGCGGCGCACAGCGAAATAGTCCCTTGATAAATTAATAGCGGTCCAGCCGAGAAGAGAATGGCGATACCGAATGTCGAGGCGAGTGCGATGGACGAAATGCCATCCATGATCGATTTGGCATACAGGATGTTTGGTGTTTCTCCAAGTCCCTCCTCAATGGGCCCGAGGATCGACATCGAGCCTACGCAAAACAGCATGGTGGCTGTGACGAACCCTTCAGTGAACCTATTGGTTCCTTCCGAGGGTTCCTTTGTTGGCGTGTTCCTATGTTGAATATAATCAGACAGACAACGTAGTCGCCTGTCGATGTCGATCCATTGTCCGATCAAAGCTCCTGCGACGATACTGACGACGGCTACGATGAGATTTTCAGAACGAAGTGCCATGGAGATACCTACGGTGAGCGTGAAGAGGCCGATTCCTTGAAATGCGATCTTGACCATCTTCTCGGAGAGGTGCGATCGAATCATCATACCTAAAAGGCTTCCTACAATGATCGCGGCCGTATTGAGAAGTGTCCCTGTCATGGTTTCTATTGTGTCGGTGTCTAAGACAAATATAGAGAAGAACTTGTGAAGTCGGTGATATTCACCGGACATTTCTCAAAAAAAACGGTTTGAGCAGATTCAGAATGCTTATGCGAGAAAATCTTTGGAATTTGAGATAGGGCTTCCGTTTCCCCAAGGTAGATCAATATGTGCAGTGAGTGATACGGTTGTAGATTGTGAATTTATTTATCCCAGATCATAGGTTATTACTGTCCGGTGAACGCAAGATGGACTGCAGATCGTTTTAGCGTGTTTTATACTGGCTTGGAGACATTCCTGTGTGTTGTTTGAAATATTTGCCGAAAAACGATTGGGTCGAGAAATTGAGATGATAAGCGATCTGTTGAATATTCATTCCCGAATATTTGAGTAAAGTTTTAGCTTCCAGAATGACATATTCGTCGATCCATTCAGCTGTAGAACGTCCACTGATCTCTTTGATCATCGATGACATGTATTTCGGGGTAATATGCAACTGTTCGGCATAGAATCCGACATTTCTATGTTGTTTATGATATCTGGTCAGCAACTCCATAAATTGCATAAAGAAGAGTTCGCGCCGACTTTTGACCGGTTCACGTTCGAGTGCCAATAGATCGAGTTGATCACTGCATTTGTATATAAGTGCCGAGATCAGACCTTGTGCAATTTCAGTCCGATGATTACTCGTTTTGTCGGCAATGCACTCGTGTAATAAAACAAAAAACTTTTGGAGAGTATCCATCTTGTCTTCGGTAAGATGGATAATCGGTTGGCGTTTAATCTGCATGAATACCGGAATAGTATTTCTTAAGTCTATCCGGATCTCACGCAGGAACGAAGCGGAGATGACAATGATATGCCCTTTAAAATCTTCGCTGGTATGGTGGACTTGAATGATATTTTCGGGTAGATTAACCATCATCATGCCTTCGGTTACCTCGCACTCTTCGAGGTTAATCGAAATACGGACCCGTCCTTGCGTGCAAACGCCTAAGACAATGGCATCGACACGGCACGGGTGATGAAACATCTCGAGCGTTTTGTTCTCTTTGTCGGATGAAATGATGAAATCATCGTTGGGACTATCGATTCCATATACACGCCTTAATTGTCCAATTGTTATGCTGTTGAGTACTGAATTGTTCATTGTGTCCGATTTTTTGATCAAATATAGGTGTAATATATGAATAACTTGGTTCTATGGGCGTGTTTTTTGACTTTTAGACCAATAATGTCGCTTTTCAGTACTTTGACTACCTCCCATTTTGCTTCAACTTTGTAATGAAACGTTGAAATTGGAATTGTCGTGTTCATTAGCAAAAAATGTTGTTATGTTGAGGTGGATTGAAAATTTCTCAAGTTTGGTCGTTTGTGCAACTGCATTAATTTTTATAGGGTGCGGTGGAGAATCTCGCACAGAAGAGCGAGCCCGACTTATTTCTGTGGAAACTATTGTGGTCGGTATTGATTCGTGTATAAATGCAGCTGAATATGTAGGCGTCGTAGAGGAGGACCGGTCCGTGGCGCTCAGTTTTGCCGTATCTGGAACAGTTGATCGTATTGATGTGCGTGAGGGGGATCGTATAACTAAGGGTCAAATCTTGGCACGTCTTGGAACAGAGACTCTTCAGAGTGCGTATGATGGAGCACAAGCGACGCTCCGTCAGGCTGAAGATGCGATGGAACGATTGCAGTTATTATATGACAGTCAAAGTTTGCCCGAAATTAAATATGTTGAAGCGCAAACACGCTTGGAACAGGCTCGTTCTGCAGAGCGTATTGCGGCTAAAAACTTGAAAGATTGTGAGATGGTAGCGTCGATATCAGGAGTAGTCGGTCGCCGTATGGTTGAACCTGGTGAAAATGTGGCGCCGGGTCAGACAGTGTTGACCTTGCTTGATATCGGAAAGGTCAAGATTCGTGTGTCGGTACCAGAGAAAGAAATTGGACAGTTGGCACGTGGAGACGAAGCGACGATTGTAGTGGGGGCCCTGGATGGACAAACTTTTAATGGACGTATTGTCGAGAAAGGTGTGGAGGCTAACCCGTTGGCACATACGTATGAAGTGCGTATCGGTATGGATAATCCGAAAGAAAAGTTAATGCCCGGAATGGTGTGTCGAGTTCAAATGCATCGCAATGCATCGACGGGCATGATCGTATTGCCGTCCGAAACAGTGCAAATGACCGGTCGTGGTCAACGTTTCGTTTGGTGCGTCCGGGATGGGCGGGCCGAACGGGTCGATGTAACCGTTGGGGCTTTGACTGATAATGGCGTGGTGATAACGGACGGTTTGGAAGAGGGAGATGAGGTTATAACGTCCGGATATCAGAAGGTAAGTAGTGGAATGAAAGTCGAGGTGCTATGAGACGGAGAGGATTTATAGAATCGGCCATGCGTTATCACCGGATCGTTTTTTTAATTATAGGTCTTGTGGTTTTGCTTGGGGTGTACGGTTTGATTCATATGCCCAAACAGGAATTTCCTCCGCTGACAATCCGTCAGGGATTGATTGTGGGGGTCTATCCCGGAGCAACCTCTGCACAAGTCGAGGAGCAGTTGGCCAAACCGTTAGAGCAGTTTTTGTTTACTTATAAAGAGATTAATAAACGCAAGACCTATTCAATGTCCCAGCAAGGGATGTTGTATGTGATGGTCGAGCTTAACGATGATGTGCATAATAAGGATGAGGTATGGTCGAAGATCAAACATGGGATCGCATCGTTCAAAGCTCAGTTACCGTCGAGTGTGCTGGCGTTGATTGTCAACGACGATTTCGGTGATACTTCGGCTCTGTTAATCGCTATTGAATCGGACGAAAAGACATACCGTGAACTGGAAGGATATCTCGATGATCTCGAAGGTCGGTTGCGTCGGATCGAGTCGGTATCGAATCTTCGTCGGTACGGGATACAACAGGAACAGATTTCGGTGTACCTCGATCGGGATAAGTTGGCGGTTTACGGTATTGATCAGGGTCAATTGATGACTCGGTTGTTTGCCGAAGGATTGACGACCGCAGGAGGTAGTGTGGA
>CASDSC010000122.1 GCA_949283215.1 uncultured Alistipes sp.
CATATCGACAAAAGGGACCCCGAGCCGTACGGCCAACGGCCGGCCGATCGAACTTTTGCCACACCCCATATACCCGATCAAAAAAATCAACATAGACTTGCTTAATATGCCGTTTTTATTCTGTGATTCAAAAAAGGTTCAACTGCGACGACTCTTCCGTCTCCTCCTCAGTATCAGTTTCCACATCCGGACTGACGAACCCACCCGTCGTAACTTTCCGTTCTTGTCGTGCCGGCTGTTCTCCCGTGCGATCCACAGTTCCGACCTCATTTTCACGAGACTGCATCCGCTCACGGGGCGTAGCGGTATTACGACTCGCCACACCATCCTCCTGGGTTTCAGATTCTGCGACAACACCGTCATCACTCAACGTCTCCCCATCATTCACCTCCTCATCATCGGGTTCATGCACGATGGGTTCGACAAATTTCAACTCAGCCACTTCATACGTTGTGACCCGCTTCCCTTTAGCCCGGTGACTCTTGACCCCGATAAACGCCTCGACATCGATCAATTCAACGGGTCTCGAAGCATGTGCCCCGCCAAATGTAACCTCAAGACGAGGATATTCATCCACAGCGATTTCCACCAAACGATCGCCCTCCGTCTCATCGATAAATGGCTGGAGACGATCTGTCATCTCGGCCATGAAACGTTTGACATAATAATAACCCTGTTCGCCATCGAAATAGGTCACCGAGTAGACGCGCTGTGCGTCATATTTTTCGACACGGATCGTATTTTCAGGGAAATGATGTCCGAGATCGTACCCCGTGATATAATATTGGCCGGATGCAGTCATCACGATGATTTTATCATCGCCCACAAACTCGCCGAGCAACCGTCCTCGACCGTCGGCATTGAGTTTCAACACATCCTCGTCGAACCATATATTCTGGCCTCCCAACGTTGACACACCCCGTTCCTTAAGGACGATTTTGTGAATCCCATAGCGGGAGAATAGATTTCCCTGCGACTGGCGGCCTTTGATTGCGAGAGTGCCGAAATCGAGATCGACGATCAATTTTTTCAGTCGGGGTCGGGGTTTGAAATAGACCTTGAGCACTTCGGCCTCACCGTTCGGGTTGACGCTCATGTAAAGGATTTCGCTCTTCGGGGTACCTTTCGTAAGATCATACTCCTTGTCGCGTGTAATACCCTTGATGGCACAACGTTTCATCATAATGGGACCATTCTTCCCGTCGCGATAGAGAACATTGTATATCGTTCGTTCATCGTTGCGTTTGAACACCCCGATGTAATAGATATTCTTGGCAAAGAACGCTTTGTCCGTTACTTTGGTAATGATGTATTTGCCCTCCTTGGTGATGACAATCACATCGTCGATATCCGAACAGTCGCACACCAATTCGCACTCTTTCATTGATTTTCCGATTCCGAAGAAACCTTCCGCTCGATCGACATAGAGTTTTGCGTTGGCGACGACGACTTTGGCAGCCTCAATCGAGTCGAATTCGCGGAGTTCGGTACGTCGGTCACGACCTTTTCCGTACCGTTCACCAATACGTTGATAGTAAGCGATCGCATACTCGACGAGATGATCCAGATCGAACTGCACCTTTTTCATCTCCACTTCGAGACCTTTGATGTATTCGTCCGCCTTGAACGAGTCGTATTTCGAGATACGTTTAATCTTGATCTCCGTGAGTTTAATAATATCCTCGCGCGTCACCTCGCGCCGCAATTTCGATTTGAACGGTTCGAGTCCTTTGTCGATCGTTTCGAGTACACTCTCCCAGGTGGTACACTCTTCAATCATGTGGAAAATCTTCTCCTCGATGAAGATACGTTCCAGGCTCGACATATGCCAGTCTTCGGCGAGTTCGGCGAGCCTGATTTCGAGTTCCCGTTTGAGCAGGTATTTGGTATGAGCGACACTCCGTCGCAAAATCTCGGACACACCGATAAAATGGGGTTTTTCATCGGATATAACGCAAGCGTTTGGCGAGATCGACACCTCGCAGTCAGTACAGGCATAGAGCGCATCGATCGTTTTGTCGGTCGACTCGTCGTTGCTCACATGGACGAGGATTTCGACCTTTTCGGCGGTATTGTCGTCGACCTTTTTGATTTTGATTTTACCCTTATCGTTCGCCTTGATAATCGATTCCTTGATCGACTCAGTCGTAGTACCGTACGGGATATCGGTAATGGCGAGGGTACGCCGATCTACCTTGACGATCTTGGCTCGTACTTTGACCACACCGCCGCGCAAACCGTCGTTGTATTTCGAGCAGTCGGCCATACCGCCGGTCGGGAAATCGGGATAGAGTTCGAAAGATTCCCCTTTGAGTTCGGCGATACAGGCGGCGATCAGTTCGTTGAAGTTGTGCGGCAGGATTTTCGAGGCGAGACCGACGGCAATTCCTTCGACTCCCTGAGCCAAGAGCAACGGGAATTTGACGGGCAGCGTTACGGGTTCCTGATTCCGGCCGTCGTAAGAGAGCATCCACTCAGTCGTTTTGGGATTGAAAACCACCTCGAGAGCAAATTTCGACAACCGAGCCTCGATATACCGTGGAGCCGCAGCGCCGTCACCCGTTAAGATATTACCCCAGTTACCCTGACAGTCGATCAGGAGATCTTTCTGTCCGAGCTGCACGAGGGCATCCCCGATGGAGGCGTCACCGTGCGGGTGGAACTGCATGGTATGTCCCACGATATTGGCGACCTTGTTGTACCGTCCGTCATCCAAACGCCTCATCGAATGCAGAATTCGCCGTTGGACGGGTTTCAGTCCATCTTCGATATGGGGGACGGCCCGTTCGAGGATCACATACGAAGCATAATCGAGGAACCAGTCTTTGAACATTCCGGTCAGCTTGTATCGAGTGCCGGACTCATCGGTCAAACGGTCGTATTTTCCTTTCGGTCCGCGCAGGGCGGGATCACTATCGTCCGCATCGCACGCGACAGCTTTACCCGGATACGCTTCCCTGCTCTGTGCGTCATCAGCATCCCTATCACTCTCATTCTCCCAATTCCCCGTTATCTTCTCCTGACCGCCTCCAACATCGGACAAGGGACTTTGAGCATTCTCGACCGTCTCCGCCTCCCCTACACACATCGCATTCTCGGGCACACCCCTTTCCGGACGTTTCGCATCTGTCACGTCCTCATTATGTTCTATCTGACCGGACTCTTTCCGTATATCTTTCTCTTCACTCATGATACCTTGTCTACTAAATCAGTTCTTCGACATAATCGGCCTCGATTCTCAGGTTATGAATAATAAAGCCCTGCCGGTCGGCCGTATTCTTACCCATGTAAAATTCCAACATATCGTGTATGGGGTCCTCTTTTGTCAAGCGGACCTTTTCGAGACGCATGTTTTCTCCGATAAACTCACGGAATTCGTCGGCCGATATTTCACCGAGTCCTTTGAATCGGGTAATTTCGGGATTTGCGCCGAGACGTGCGATAGCCGCCTGCCTCTCCTGTTCGCTGTAACAATAGACCGTTTCCTTCTTGTTACGGACGCGAAAGAGCGGGGTCTGCAAAATAAACAGATGTCCTTGGCGGATCACATCGGGGAAATATTGAAGGAAGAATGTCATCATCAACAGTCTGATGTGCATACCGTCGACATCGGCATCCGTTGCGATAATGATTTTGTTGTAACGGAGGTTGTCGATATCCTCTTCGATATTGAGGGCAGCCTGCAGGAGGTTGAACTCTTCGTTTTCGTATATTACCTTTTTGGTCAGTCCGAAGGTATTAAGAGGCTTGCCTCGGAGACTGAAGACAGCCTGCGTATTGACATCACGGCTTTTGGTGATCGAACCGCTGGCAGAGTTACCCTCGGTGATGAATATCATGGACTCTTCAGCGCGAGGGTTTTTATCGGTAAGGTGAATCCGGCAATCACGCAGTTTTTTGTTGTTGAGACTCACCTTTTTGGCCATTTCGCGGGCTTTTTTCTGAATTCCGGATATAGCCTTACGTTCTTTTTCATTTTCCTGAATTTTCTTACCGAGCAAATCGGCAGTTTCAGGATGCTTGTGGAGGTAATTATCGAGATTTTCCTTCAGGAAGTCGACGACAAAATTACGTACTGAAGGGCCGTTCGGGCCCATATCTTTGGATCCGAGTTTTGTTTTGGTCTGCGATTCGAACAGCGGTTCTTCGACCTTCACGCTGATTGCGGCGATGACCGATGTACGGATGTCCGAGGCATCGTAATCTTTGCGGTAGAATTCCCGAATAGTTTTTGCGATCGCTTCACGGAAAGCGGCTTGGTGCGTTCCCCCCTGGGTTGTATGTTGCCCGTTGACAAACGAATAATACGTTTCGCCATACCCGGTACCGTGAGTGATAGCCACTTCAATATCATTACCAGTCAAGTGTATAGGAGGATACAAGGGTGTTTCCGATAGATTTTCGTTGAGCAGATCGAGCAACCCATTTTTCGACACGAAAGTCTGCCCGTTGAATTTAATCACCAACCCGGCATTGAGGTAGGTGTAATTTTTGAGCATAGTTTCGATAAAGTCGAAATTGTAGTTGTAGGTACCGAACACGGTTTCATCAGCCACGAACGTCACACAAGTACCGTTTTTATCGTCCACCGCATGTTGCGAGCGATCGTCGACGACTGTTCCTGCCGCGAAAGTGACGGTACGAGCTTCACCGTCCCGGACGCTACGGATCACAAATTCACTGGAGAGGGCATTCACAGCCTTGATTCCGACGCCATTGAGTCCCACGGACTTTTTGAAAGCCTGCGAATCGTATTTTGCACCGGTATTCATTTTCGATGCGACATCAGCGAGTTTACCGAGAGGGACCCCGCGGCCGTAATCGCGGATGGTTACGCGCTTATCGTCTACCGTGATGTCTATCTGTTTACCGAAGCCCATCATATATTCGTCGATCGAGTTATCGACCACCTCCTTGATCAGGATGTAAATACCGTCGTCAGCCGACGTACCGTCACCGAGCTTACCGATATACATGCCCGGCCGGCGCCGGATATGTTCTTTCCAGTCGAGCGTCTGAATATGTTCCTCTCCGTAATTTGCTGCTACACTCATGTATTTCAGAATCTTTTTTCCCGTTTATTTCAATCGCCGCACCATTTTTCCACACCATTTTCTCTCTCTTCGCCCTCACATTTTTGTCTTCACCCACCTTTCTCCGAGCCGCACAGCACACACTGTCTCGTTCGTCACTTTCCATCCACTTCCCGTTCCTGTTCCACGCCACCAAATCAAGTTCCATTTCTTACGTCTTACATTCCACAATCCCTTTTCTCCCTTCCCTCTCACGACCTCAGGCTGCTATCTCCTCGCCAAAACCTCTTTCCATCCCCACACAGATTTTTTGCACATCAGTTTTCTTTCCCAACGACACACAAACTCTTTTCCCCTACCCCACCTCGTCCATCCCCCTGCATGACACTTTCATGCTCTCACCACACTACCCCTACACTTTTCGATCGGCATCATTTTCTCCGCTTCTCCCTTGCTAAGCCTGTAGCCTGCATACCTATCACGACAAATCCCCCACAATTTTCCACTACCGAATCATCACGTACCGCTATCCGACAGCCTCTCCGTAAAGATCGGGTCTGAGTTTAGCATGTTCGGAAGCAATCTGTGCCTGGACACGTGCAGTCATCTCTTTGACCGAATATTGCGCCACTTCATCGGCCGGGATCGGCTCCAATACCCGGACCGTAAACGTATGAGGCATTTTCATTCTCCACCCTTGCATCACCGCCCCAGTACCTTCACTGACACAGGGCAAAATCGGAGCCCCGAGTTTTTTTGCCGTCATGAAAGCCCCTTCCTTGAATCGATGTACCCGACCGTCACGGCTTCGGGTACCTTCCGGGAAAATAATGACAGACGTACCCCGGGCAATATGAGTTCCACAATCGTGCATCATTTTCTGTGCACTGGCTGCGGCCCCGCGTTCAATGGCAATATCCCCGTGCATCCAGAGGACAGCGCCGAAGATTGGCCATTTGTACACTTCCCGTTTCGAGACCCACTTGAAGTTAAAAGGCAAGACATACATCAGGGGGATATCGAGCATCGACTGATGGTTGACTACGACAACATACGCTTTACCGGGATCAATCTTATCGATGCCTTCAATTTTCATGGTCCAAGCAAAGTTAATTCTGAAGATCATCTTGCTCCAGAACCGTGAAGCATGGTGTAAAATCTGGCGTTCCCGGTCAAAGGGTACGGTAACCACAAAAATCAGTGAGAACAACACGAAATAGCTGAGGGTAAACAGCAGTAAAACGATATAATAGAGTAGCGATTTCATGTGTGCACAATAATCCATTTTAACCATGCAAGTTTAGCACATTTTTCGGACAAAATCATGGCGACCACACCACGTTTTATTAACAATCTATGCCATATTTATGCACCGCCCCCCTATAGAGCTGACATTTCAATACCGTCCGCAACGGCACATTACCGCCACACTCCACCTCACCCACCCTTCCATTTAAACGGTCTACTCATTTTCTCATTTCCCAAGTCCATCGCATGCATAAACCGGAAACAGCCCAATAGTAGTTTTCGAATAATATTTTGCTACCTTTGCGGCATTAAACCAATTATCAAAGATCATGAAAGCATATGTTTTCCCGGGCCAGGGAGCCCAGTTCACCGGTATGGGCAAAGACCTGTACGACAACGTACCGTTGGCCAAGGAACTGTTCGAACGTGCCGACGCCATCCTCGGTTTCCGGATCACCGATATCATGTTTGCGGGGAGTGCCGACGAACTCAAACAGACCAAAGTCACTCAACCGGCCGTATTTCTCCACTCGGTGATCATGGCCAAGGCATTGGGCGACGCCTTCAAACCCGAAATGGTCGCCGGACACTCCTTGGGTGAATTCAGCGCATTGGTAGCTGCTGGCGCTCTGAGTTTCGAAGACGGTCTGACCCTTGTATCAAAACGTGCCCAAGCCATGCAGAAAGCCTGCGAACTCAACCCGTCAACCATGGCAGCCATCATCGCGCTTCCCGACGAAAAAGTCGAAGAGATCTGCGCCTCGGTGGATGGCGTAGTTGTCGCCGCCAATTACAACTGCCCGGGACAACTCGTTATTTCAGGAAGCAACGAGGCTATTGACGCCGCGTGCGCCAAAGCTACCGAAGCAGGAGCCAAACGCGCCCTGAAGCTGAGCGTGGGTGGAGCATTCCACTCGCCGCTGATGGAGCCGGCCCGGGTTGAACTCGAAGCGGCTATCCAGGCAGCCCCGTTCAAGGCACCGATCTGCCCTGTCTACCAGAATGTCGACGCCCTGCCCCACACGAATCCGGACGAGATCCGCACCAATTTGATTGCCCAGCTCACCGCACCGGTTCGCTGGACCCAGATTGTACGGAATATGATCGCAGACGGCGCCACATCATTCACCGAACTCGGTCCCGGCAGCGTACTCCAAGGGTTGATCAAAAAAATCGACAAAACTGTTGAGTGCGAATCAAAACAAAGTCTGTAATTTTTCATAACGCTGTATTTTTTTTCATAACTTAGTGGCGGGCTGTCCTTTCATGGGCGGTCCGCCACTAAGTTTTACTACAACCTAACCGTTCATGAAAAAGTTACGCTACACGTTTGCCGCACTGCTAATCACAGCAGCAGCTGTCGCCCAACCACCCGTGAGCGTGTCGACCCTTCTGCAAGAGATGGTCAACCGCGACGCGCGTGCCGAATTTCCCTCACCGGCATTTACCTGCAAACAATTCAGCAGTCACGACCGAGCCACGACAACCCCCGACCAACCGGGCTGGTTCGGCAACTGGGACTTCAATCAATACCTGCGGACCGACACCGTTGACGGGCGGATCGAACAGGTAATGATGGATACCGAAGGACCGGGGGCCATTGTTCGTTTCTGGATGACCTTTGCAGGGCCAGACGCACCGTATGGTATACTGCGCATCTACATTGACGGGGCATCGACTCCGGTTGTGGAGGGTCCAGCCTGGGATGTAATCAGCGGGAACCTGATAGTAGACGGAATTTTGGCTACCGGCGTATCGCAACTCACCCCTCGCGAACAACGAGGGCACAACCTGTTCTACCCTATTCCGTATGCGAAACATTGCAAAGTCACCTACGAACCTCTATTTAAAGAGGGTCAATCCGTATTTTACAATATCAACTACCGGACCTACGCCCCGGGCACCAAGGTCAAATCGTTCAGCATGGCCGAAGTGCGTAAAAACGCCTCACTGACATCACGGATCCAACGTCAACTGACCGACAAGGATCGGGGACTTGATCGGATGAAACTGACCCAGCTTTCACTCGACGCTGATTTGAATCCAGGGGACAGCCGGTCGTTCAGACTTTCAGGGAGTCAGGCCATCGAGCAACTGGGCATGCGTTTGCAAGCCGCTCACATCGAGCAAGCGCTGCGCTCCACGGTACTCGAGATTTCCTTTGACGGCGAACGGACCGTCTGGGCTCCGGTCGGAGACTTTTTCTGCATCGGCTACCACCCGTTATACAGCAGTACGTGGTACACACAGACCTCTCCGGAAGGCATGATGGAATGTTTCTGGGTCATGCCGTTCCGCGACAGCTGTACGATCACCTTGCACAACATGGGCACAGAACGTGTTTCAATCGTCGATGCAGCAGCTTTTTATAAGCCATGGAAATGGACGGATCGCTCAATGCATTTCGGGACGTCATGGCGCCAATTCACGGAGATCGACACCGGCGGCAAAATGGATGAATCGGAAGGGCTGTACGCTCAGGACATCAATTTTGCGACCCTGAGTGGACGGGGCGTATATGTAGGCGACGGAGTCGTCTTGTACAATACGGCGAGCACCTGGTGGGGCGAAGGCGACGAGAAAGTGTTCATCGATGGTGAACGCCACCCCTCACATATTGGGACAGGAACCGAGGACTACTATTGCTATGCATGGGGACGGCCAGAGACCTTCACAGACCATCCGTTCGTATCACAGCCGG
>CASDSC010000123.1 GCA_949283215.1 uncultured Alistipes sp.
CAAATCTATGTCATTCCAAATCTGATAGCATGCCAAGGCAGGTTATTGCAGGCTTGCTTGTCTTTTGGCTTCCATCAGGATGGTAAATGCTCTGTGAATGTCGTCATCACTGACTACAACGGTAAATTCGTTGGTCGTACTGATAACTTCCGTGATATTGATATTGTCCCAGGCCAATTCTTTGAATATGTAATAGTAAACGCCGGGACATATCGTGTTCTCGGTCGGTAATTTGACCGTGATCGACGAAAGATTGAGAGTACGCGCGATTTTCTTCTCCGACGAGAAGATTTCATCTACCAGAGGGATAATCGAACTGCTGACCACCAATGTAGTTTCGTAAATCCCTTGCGAAAAGGTACAAAATACGTCTTTCATTGTCCTGACCCGGTCGAGTAGGACGGCTTGTTTGTCGAACAGTGTGGATGAATTGGCGAAAGCATAATCGGCCAGATTGGACCGGACAATAATGTCTCCGATATTTTCGACCACTTTTTTGAATTTCATGGCCGACATAAGTTCAAGGCGCGGAACAAGACGATTAAGTGCCATAATGACAGCACTGTCGTTGACCTCTTTACCCACTCTTTTTTCGATATCTGGTTTGAGTTGACGTGCAAGAGCCGATAGATTGACCAGTCCTTCGACTAAGGCACCCTCAAGAAAAGGCTTTTTCTTGATCACTTCTTCTACTGCATTCGGAATCGTAAGCATAACGTGTACTCTCTTTGTACTGTGTGTCCTCCAATTGTTTTGCCGGGAACGTGCCCGGATTGGTTTCACATGGCATTGTGAACCACTTTACCTAATGTATGAATCCAAAATTTTCACTACTTTCGGGCCGGTTAAAATACCCAATTAGTTGACCCGAAAGATTTTCAACAGGCTGTGTAATTTTAGACTCACCTCAACTTTGTTGCAAAAAAAATAATTTTTTTAATGAAAAACAAACAATTTAGCCTACTTTTGCAAAAAGTAAACAAGTAGACGGTTTTTTTAACTTATTGTGGTAAAATTTATGATTAAGGTTTTGAAGTTTGGAGGCACTTCCGTTGGTTCGGCCCGTAACATGCGCCGTGTGGCAGACATTGTGAAGCAGGAGGGTGCGAAAATCACGGTTTTGTCGGCCATGTCGGGAACGACCGATGCGTTGGTGCGTATCGTAAAAATGGCTGCAGAAGGCCAATTGCAGCAAATCGAAGAGCAGTTATCCGCTTTGACAGAGAAATATAGTACTTGTATCGGTGAATTGCTTGAAGAAACATATGCCGGTACAGCAATGGCGTTGATGAATGAGAAGTTTGATCTGATTCGACGCGAAGCGGCTGCATTCAAACCTTATACGTCGGAGCGTATGATCATTGCTCAAGGCGAATTGTTGACCTCGGCTATTTTTGCTGCCTATATGGCACAAAGTGGGGTGAAGGTCGAACTGCTCAATGCACCGTCTTTTATGTTGTGTGATGTAGACGGGAAAGTGGATACAAAGCAGTTGGCTGCACATCTCGGTACGTTGACGGCCGATGAGAATACACAATATGTTACACAAGGTTTCATTTGTACTAATTTCCGCGGCGAGATCGATAATCTCGGTCGTGGCGGAAGCGATTACAGTGCGGCGTTGATGGGGGCTGCGATCGGAGCCGACGAGGTGCAGATATGGACCGATATCGATGGTATGCACAACAACGATCCTCGCTATGTGGAAAATACCTATCCGATTCATAAAATGAGTTTTGATGAGGCGGCCGAGTTGGCATATTTCGGTGCCAAGATTCTGCACCCGGCGACAATTCAGCCGTGTAAAGATCATGGAATTGCCGTGTTACTCAAAAATACGATGGATCCTCAGGCCGAGGGAACCCGTATCTCGGGTAGTGACGACGATTCACGTGCCTATCATGCGGTTGCGGCCAAAGACGGGATTACATTGATTCGAATCTGTTCGACCCGCATGTTGATGGCATACGGATTCTTGCGTAAAGTGTTTGAAATCTTCGAACAGCATAAGACTCCGATCGATATGATTACCACCTCGGAGGTCGCTGTTTCGCTTACGATCGACAATAATGCCAACCTGGAGGCCATTGTGTCGGAACTCAAAGAGTTGGGCAATATTGAGATCGAAACGGATAACACGATCGTTTGTGTGGTAGGGCATATGCGGCACGATGAGGCTGGTTTGGCAGCCCGTGTACTTGATAGTTTGCGGGAAACGCCGATCAAGATGATCGCCTATGGGGCTAGTCACCGCAGTCTGGCCATGTTGATCGCGACGCCTTATAAGAAACAGGCGTTACAAAGTCTCAACGATAATCTCTTTCAGCCATGTTAAGTGCTGTTGTGAAGGATAAGCTCCGGACTCTGGAGACCCCGTTTTATTTCTATGATATCGATCTGTTGCGACGTACGCTTGCCTGTTGTGCTGAGGAGTCATCGCGGTATGGATATCAGGTCCATTATGCGATCAAGGCCAATTATGACCCTCGGATCCTGGCTGAGATACGCAGTTATGGACTCGGTATCGATGCCGTAAGTGGTAATGAGGTGCGTCGGGCCGTTGAGTGCGGTTATTCTCCTAGGGATATCGTTTATGCAGGGGTTGGGAAAAGTGATCGCGAAATCCGTTACAGTATCGAGCAGGATATTTGCGCATTCAATTGCGAGTCGTTCCATGAATTGGAGATTATCGACGGAATTGCGGCTTCGATGGGACGGCGTGTGCGGGTAGCCTTGCGTATAAATCCCGATGTCGATCCGCAAACCCATAAGTATATTTCTACGGGGCAGGCTGATAGCAAATTTGGAATTTCATATACCGAAATCGATCGTATCCGCGATAAGATGCCGCAGTGGAAACATATTGAGATCATTGGCCTCCATTTTCATATTGGGTCTCAAATTCTCGATTTGAACGTATTCGCTAAACTGTGTGAACGGGTCAATACGCTGTGGCAATGGTTTGCAGAACGGGGGTTCCATTTCTCTTATGTGAATCTCGGGGGAGGACTCGGGATCGATTATGTGAATCCCGAGGAACATCCGATTCCTGACTTTGCCGGATATTTTGCAGTCTTCCACGAACATTTGCGATTGGGTTCCGACGTGAGTGTCCATTTTGAGCTGGGACGTTCGATTGTCGGGCAATGCGGCGAGTTGATCTCGCGCGTGTTGTTCCACAAAACGACAGCAAGTGGCAAGCGGGTCGCAATCATCGATGCCAGTATGACTGAGCTCTTACGTCCTGCATTATATCAGGCAAAGCATGTGATTGAGAATCTCTCAGGAGGTGAAAAGAAAGATACATATATAATCGGAGGAACGGTTTGCGAGTCATCCGATATTTTTGCGCGGGATCTTACGTTGCCCGTTTTGCACCGTGGAGATCTGGTGTCGATTAAGTCGGCGGGTGCGTATGGGGCTGCGATGGCTTCGACCTATAATCTGCATGATCTGCCAGGGGCTGTATACAGCGATGAATTAGTCTGAGTTGCAGAAATCCAAATTAAGACGGGTGCTGGATTTGTATTATCCAGTGCCCGTTTTTTATATTTTATAGTAAATTATGTCTTCAGTATAATCAGTAGCTTGATAAAACAAAAAACACGGCGCCGAAAAGGACGCCGTGTTTAATCGTTATGAGGTACAACCTATAGATCGATCAGTGTTTTAAGTTCGTCGACTGTTTGACGAATTGTTTCATCCGACAGATCGTAATTCTGCAGGTTTCCAGCAAAATATTGTTCATATGCATACATGTCGATCATGCCGTGTCCCGAAAGGTTGAACAAAATGGTTTTGCTTTTGCCCTCTTCTTTGGCCTTTTTCGCTTCGCGAATTGCCATGGCAATGGCATGGGTCGATTCCGGTGCAGGGATAATTCCTTCGGTTTTCGCGAATACCATGCCGGCAGCGAAAGTCTCGAGTTGAGGAATGGCTTGTGCCTCGATCAGACCATCTTTGAGCAACTGGCTTACAATCGGACCGGCACCGTGGTAACGCAAACCGCCTGCGTGGATATCGGCCGGTTGGAAATTGTGACCGAGGGTGTACATCGGCATCAGAGGGGTCAAACCTTCCGTATCGCCGTAATCGTAATGGAATACACCGCGTGTCAATTTAGGACATGACGATGGTTCTACCGCAATCACGCGGATATTGGTACCTTCGGTGAGATTCTTTTTCAGGAAGGGGAAGCCGATGCCGGCGAAATTGGACCCACCGCCGAAACATCCGATCACCACGTCGGGCATGTCTCCGGCCATCTCCATCTGCATCAGGGCCTCTTCACCGATGATCGTTTGGTGAAGCAATACGTGGTTCAAAACACTGCCTAATGTGTATTTGGTTGTTTCCGGATTGCGTACGGCCAGTTCAACGGCTTCCGAAATCGCGAGACCAAGGCTGCCTGAGCAGTTAGGATCTTTGGCCAGCGCATGGCGTCCGGCTTCAGTCATTGTGCTCGGCGAGGGCACGACGTCGGCACCCCATGCATTCATCATCAATTTACGGTAGGGTTTCTGGAAGTAGCTAACCTTGACCATGAAAACCTTGAGGTCAATATCGAAAAACTGACTGGCGAAACTGATGGCCGAACCCCATTGACCGCCTCCTGTTTCAGTGGTAATACATTTGATTCCTTGTTTGTAATTGTAGTACGCTTGGGGAATGGCTGTATTGGGCTTGTGTGATCCTGCCGGGCTGGTACTTTCGTTTTTGAAATATATCTTCGCTGGTGTGTCGAGAGCCTTTTCGAGTTCGTATGCACGGACAAGAGGTGTTGAACGCCAAATTTTATATAGATCCTGCACTTGATCAGGGATATCGATATAACGTTCGGTACTCATCTCTTGGTTGACCAGTTCTTCTGCGAAGAGCATGCACATCTCGTCTTTTGTGACTGGTTTCTTTGTGCGTGGACTGATCGATACGCCCGGTTTGTTTTTCATATCGGCAATGATATTGTACCATTGCGTGGGCATTTGCTTTTCGGTCAGTAGGAATTTTTTTGTTTTACTCATTGTATTGTATTTAAGAGTTGTTTGATCAAAAAATAAGACCTGTCGTTTTGGTAAACAACAGGTCTTCGTAGTATTATGCTAACACGCGCCAAGGCCGCATCATTGCTTACCAAAGATATTCAATGTGCGCCACCACCAATTTTGAGAAAAAATACTCGTGCGTGTCATACGATTCGATTTATACAGCAGCAAACATATAAAATAATTACTAAAAATCAAAAAAAATGATAAATTTTTTCTGTTTGCTTGCTTCTGTTTTTCATGTATGATCGTTTCGAAAATTATTCTATCTTATTGTGTGAATGCGTTGTAGAGTTTGTTGGACTTCTATACGTATGCTATATAAAGTGTGTATGAGAGCTTATGATCTTGGAAAGATGAAAAAACTGATATGGTTGGTGTGAGTATGTATTGGTTATCAGTGTATTATGTGGTGGATCTATTCTTGAAAAATACGCTTTCAGATGGGATGTCGAGAGAGAATGAAAAGGACAATTTTTGAAATTGGAGGAATCCCGATCGTTTTTTATCTTTGTCACGAGGAGTCAGTCACGGTCCCGTAGCGAGTGTCGAGCGGGTAAAACGAACAATTATGAGATATGTATTGATTGCGATAATGGCATTGCTTGCCGTGGTAGTCGATATTTATATTTATCGCCGTGTGATATGCCGTCGTTTCCCATGGCATTGGTTTAAGGTGGTGTATTTGAGTTCGGTCGTATTGATTGATTTTGCCGTGGTCGTGGCGATGCTGATCTATAAGTTCGGAGCAGAACGTCAATCTCCCGCGATGATGTTGGCTGTGATGTGGGCTACTTATCTGTTTTTTCTTAGTACGGGGCCGAAACTCGTCTATGCGTTGGTGTCATTACTCGATTATCCGGTGCGCTGGTTGACTCGATATCGCTCTCACATTTTTGGTTATCTTGGAACGGGGTTGGGTGTACTGTTGTTCGGGGTGATGTGCTATGGGGCAACGACGGGTCGACGGACAATTCGCGTTGAACGGGTAACGGTTTGTTCGGCTAAAATTCCGGTCGCATTTGATGGGTTCCGTGTAGCATTATTCTCTGATGTACATCTCGGTACGTTGCGGTCCCGTAGTGTTTTGGTACGGCGCATGGTAGAGACTATCAATGATTTGAATCCCGATTTAGTGGTGAATGGGGGAGATTTGGTCAATATTCAGGCCAGCGACCTGACTTCTCGGTTTGCCGAACAATTGGCTGAGATACGCAGTCATTCCGGAGTTGTCTCGGTTTTGGGAAATCATGACAAAGGGTTTTATATTTTCGATACGGTACGCGTGTCGCCGCATCAGTCGGTGGAAGAGTTAAGCCGTGCACAACGACAACTCGGATGGACATTGCTGGTTGATAGTGCAGCGTATATTGTGCGCGGACGTGACAGTATTGCAGTGGCGGGGGTTGATTATGTGCGGGGAGGGTATGGAGCAGATGATGCGGACAATCGGCTTGATGCGTCTTTGGATCGCGCATGTGGTGGAATTGCAGATTCGACATTTTGCCTGCTTGTGTCACATTCACCCCAAGTGTGGAACAGGGCCGTAGAGCGCGGTTATGGTGATTTAACTTTGTCGGGTCACGTACATGCCATGCAGATGAAATTACGGTTGGGCCAACGTGTGTGGTCTTTTGCGCAGTTGCTGTATCCGGAGTGGAGTGGTTTGTACGAACGTGATGGGCGCAGTTTATATATTAATGACGGTATCGGGTGCGTGATGTTCCCGATGCGGATTGGAGCCCGTCCGGAAGTGACTCTGATTACGTTGTGTCGGGAATGAGGCGCGGCACCGAAAAAGAGGATGTTTTTTTGATAACTGTATAATCAAGATAATGAAGGTCATAGTTTCTGCTGCGGTTTCGGTCGATGGTTTCATAGACGATGCTTCTTCGGAACGGTTGGTACTCTCATGCCGTGAAGATTGGGATGAGGTGAGACTGTTGCGTGCAGAATGCGATGCAATTTTGGTTGGTGCATCGACTTTGCGCAATGATAATCCCGCGCTGGTTACCCGAAGCGAAGAGTTGCGGCGTATGCGTGTCAATAGGGGATTGCCTGTCGATCCTGTCAAGGTGACTGTAACGGGTACAGGTAATCTCGATCCTGATCTGCGTTTTTTCAGTGAAGGGGATGGGCGTAAAATCGTGATAGCCGGAGCGGATGCCGATACGGTCCGCTTGTCTCGTTTGGCCCCATGGGCTGCGATCAAACGCATGGATACGGTCACGGCTCGCGGAATCGTGAATTACTTGGAACGGAAGGGAATATCGACCTTATTGGTCGAAGGGGGAAGTCGTGTGCTGACGATGTTTTTTACGGAAGATGCTGTGGATGAGGTGCGGTTGGCCGTGGCTCCGTTTTTTGTCGGTGATCGGGAAGCTCCCCGTTTGGTCGGTAGTGGAACATTCCCGTTCAATGTGTCACGCCGCATGCGGCTTTCGGATGTCCGAATGGTCGGCGATATGGCGGTAATGCACTATTTGTTACATGATGAATAAAGAGCAAGATATACGCCTGTTGCGTCAGGCGATCGAATTGGGACGGCGTTGTACACCGTCCGACGGGGCTTATTCTGTGGGCGCTGTGGTAGTGAATCGAGATGGTAGCGTTTTTACCGGGTATAGTCGTGAAAGCGGCCCGTCAAATCATGCCGAAGAAGAGGCGATTGCCAAAGCCGTGGCGGCAGGTGCCGATCTGGCGGGTGCTACGATTTATTCGTCTTTGGAACCCTGTTCGATCCGACGGTCGAAACCTCGTTCCTGTTCTCAGCTCATCATCGAGCATCGGTTTGCCCGGGTTGTTTTTGCAATGTTTGAACCGCTGCATTTTGTCGATTGCCACGGGGCTGAGATGTTGCGTGAGGCTGGTATCGAGGTGGATGTGCTCGAGTCTTTGGCTCCCGAGGTGGAGCAGGTCAATGCTCATATTCTACACCCCAAAGAGTAGGTTGACACGGTTTGATGTCGGCGGCCTTGATCGCATGGGGGGAGAAGGGACATGTGTTGAACCCCTGACTGGCGTTTGAGCCACATTCGACCGCTCAGTTGCGGTCGTAAGAATCTCTCTTGTTTTATTATTCACTCAGAAATACAAAACAACACCCCCCTCGTGTGAGAGGGGGGTGCTGAAGGTCTCTTTTCCCCCTGATCGATCTATTTGACTGCGATCGTCTCGATTTCCACCTTGACGCCCATCGGCAGGCGGGCTACTTCGTAGCATACCCTGGCCGGCATGTCGTGTGTGTAGAATTCGGCATACACCCCATTCATTGCAGCAAAATCGCCCATGTCGGCTAGCAGAACAGTCGATTTGACAACATGATCCGTCGAATATCCGGCTTCCGTGAGGATCGCACGAATATTGGCGAGGCATTGACGTGTTTGTGCTTCGATCGTTTCGGGCACCATGTTTGTAGTGGGATCGACGGGCAGTTGGCCCGAAATATACAGTACGCCTCCTGCTTCGACAGCTTGTGAGTATGGGCCTACGGCTTTGGGAGCTGCTGGGGTATGAATGATTCTTTTCATCGGTATTAGGTTGTAAAAACAAGGTAATAAAACAAAGATAACAATAAATCTCCGGAAATATCGTATTTTTGTTGGCAGGTTCGATTCCGGGGGAATCTTGTCGGCATCGAATTAATTAAAGCAGAATGAAAACAAAAGTTGGAACTTTGACAGTAATGATGGCTGCGGCAGCCATCGTGGGTTGTACAGGAGGCAAAAAGTCGAATTATGAGGCCCTGACAGCCCAAACATGGGAACTTACAGCTATCGTAAGCGACGATAGTGCGGCTACGACGGACTCTATACCTGAAGGAGTGACCGTGCAATTTGCCGATAGTGCTAGCTTCTATGGCTTTGGAGGATGTAACCGGTTTTTCGGTACATACAAGACTACGGGCGAAGATCAGATTAAGATTGAACCGACAGGACGTAGTATGGCCTATTGTCCTGACATAGCATTCGAGGATGAGTTCATTGCGTTGCTGGGTATGTGTACTACTTATTTGGCAGAAGACAGTACTTTGCAACTTAATGATAATTCGACTCGTAAGACTCTTGTGTTCAAAGCTGTTCCGAATCAGAATGAACAAGTCGAATAATTTTAATAATTAAAAATGTCATGAAAGGTCTACATGTCATGATGGTTGCTGTCGCAGCGATTTTGTTGTCGGGGTGCTGCGCGTGCAAGAAATATCAGAAAAAGTATGGTAAACCGCTCGAACAGACCGAGTGGACTTTGATTCAGGTTGAAGGCAAGTCGTTTGATGCCGGTGACAAATACCAGATTGTGTTTGGAAAGGATAAACGTATTTCGGGTGTCGGTGATTGCAATCGTCTGATGGGTGGTTATACGGCAGATGACGACGGTCACATGAAGATCGAACAATTGGCTGCAACACGGATGATGTGTCCTGATCAGGAGATGGAGGATAAATTTGTCAAGATTCTGACTGAGATCGATACATATAAACTTGACGGTAAAATGTTGCTGTTGCTGCGGGACGGCGAACTTTTGGCTGTGTTCGAAGCAAAATAGCTAAGATAGAAAACGGCGACGGGCGGGATGTGATCAATGAATGCATCCCGCCCGTTGTGCTTGAATACGTGTTGTGTCGATTTTTACTTGAGGTTTTCCATTTTGTCGAATGATCGACACAATATGTTAACGGTAAGGTTTTAATGGAATTTTAGGGGATAAGGCTGTTTTGTGAAATATTAGATGCCGCTTACTTCGATTCCGGCAAGGGTGACGCCTCCCCATTGATTGACAGGATAGTCTGTTTCTTGAATGAGTTTCCCGTTGTGAGTGACATGCAGAGTGACCATGAAATCCGGCGAGTTTCGAATTACCGTAGAGGCAGGAAAAGTATTCGGAACTACATATAGATAGATCGCAATGTGATCACAGGGAGGCGTTGTAATCGAGATGGGTCGTGCTGGATTGTAGTCGGATGGAGGCGTACGGATTTCATTGCCATTCCCGATTTCATATACGGTGTCACAAGTCTTTAGATATTCGAGGCGCTGTCCGGAGTCGTCGAATGTTTCGACGATAAGAAATATGTTATACCGCCACCATTCCTGAAAATCACTGGTGACACTGACCGAAAATATGTCATTCGATTGAGCTGCCATAAGGCTCCAAATAAATTCGTCTTGCAAAATAAACTCTTTTCTCTGGATATGGAATCGATGACGAGAAATTTTTTAAACCCTCACTGTTGGACCCCGATGTCGATTGGTTGATAGGCATAAAAATGACCGATACTTTGTATTTACACTAAAAATAATTACCTTTGTGTCCTGTTTTTGACGTAGCATGAACATTGAAAAGCAATACTTGATCCCATTCAAGGGGTTGAGACTTGGTAGTCATACGTTTGAATTCGAGATCGATGACCGCTTTTTTGATGCGTTCGAAGGTTCGGAGATTCATCGGGGACATCTCAACGTGAATGTGGAACTCGAAAAACAGAGTAATGGATTGCTCCTTACTGTGTCGATCCGTGGTGGGGTTGTCGTAACTTGTGACCGTTGCCTCGATGAATTTGAGATGCCGGTGGATTATACGGGAAATTTGGTCGTCCGTTTTTCGGAGACCGAGACCGATTACGACGGTGATGTGATGTGGATCAATCCCGCAGAAGGGGAGTTTAGTCTGGCTCAGTATCTGTATGAGAGCATTTGGTTGAGTCTGCCTTACCAAAAGGTTCATCCTCTGGATGCGTCGGGCCAACCGACTTGTGATCCGGATATGTTGTCTCGATTCCGGATCGTGAGCGAAGATGAGTTCGATCGGTTGACCTCGACAACGGAAAGGCATGCTGATTCCGAAGGGTGGGAACGGTTGGCTCAACTGAAAGAACAGATGGAAAAAGAAACAACTAAACAATAGCGAAGTAAAAGTTAAACGTTATAATTATTTTTAATCATGGCACATCCTAAACATAAGGTCTCATCGACCCGGAGAGACAAGAGAAGAACCCATTACAAGGCCGCTGTTCCTACAGTAGCAGTTTGTTCGAATTGTGGCGCTACGGTGCTCTACCATCGGGTATGCCCTGAATGCGGCTTCTATCGCGGTCGTCAGGCAATAGAGAAAAAAGCAGAATAGTAC
>CASDSC010000124.1 GCA_949283215.1 uncultured Alistipes sp.
CATTTGTCCCCCTCAAACAGCCGAACCACACACCCACAAGTATATGCAGAAAAAGTCCTCTTCTCAAACAGCCCTCTGCTCCGCAACCGATCGCGCCACACGTTCTCTTGCGCTACCTGTCCGTCTATTTACCAAAGCGCTTCCCGTTCATCCGTTTGCGTATCTGCCTGCGGCGAGCCAGGTCATCGGCTATCAGGTAACCAAGCGACACAATCCATACGCCGGCTCCGACCCACCACCATGTTGCACCAATCTTGCGACTCAGCAACATCGACAACGCTCCGGCAAGACCCAGTACCAGGAAGACCCATTTCAATACTACTCTCGTTTTCATCGATTCTTCTTTATTTAATCTCTTCTGCACGCAGATCGCAGGACTTCCTCTTCGGCAAGAGCCCGCGACTCCGTATCACTCGCCCGGTAATCGTCAAGCGTCGGTCGCGCAACAAATGTCGCCCGTTCTATCGTCCGCGAGATAACCCGCGTAATCTCCGTAAACCCAATGCGTCGCTCGAGAAAGGCCCGAACGGCTACTTCGTTGGCGCCATTGAGCGTACATCCGCTCGTCCCGCCCCGCTCCAGTGCCTCGTATGCGAAACGTAAGGTCGGAAAACGATCTGTATCCGGAGCAAAGAACGTAAACTGACCACATGCCGCAAAATCAAAACGCCGACCATCCAAAGGCAAACGCTGCGGATAGGTCAACGCATACTGGATCGGCAAGTGCATATCGGGAGTGCCCAATTGCGCCTTGACGGCTCCATCCGAAAACTGGACCATCGAATGGATCACAGACTGGGGATGAACCACCACCTCGATCCGCTCGGCCGGTACTCCGAACAACCATCGTGCCTCGATTACCTCGAAACCCTTGTTCATCATCGTCGCCGAATCGATCGTGATCTTCGCCCCCATCGACCAATTGGGATGGCGCAGCGCATCTTCAACCGTTACCGTCGCCAGATCTGCAGCCGACGTATGCAAAAACGGCCCTCCCGAGGAGGTGAGTAAGATCTTCTCGATCGGACTCGTCTCCCCGACTAACGACTGAAATATAGCTGAATGCTCCGAATCGATCGGCAATATCGGCGCTCGATGTTCGGCCGCCAAACGCATCACCAGGTCCCCGGCAACCACAAGACTCTCCTTATTGGCCAATGCCACCTTCTTGCCTGCCTGCACGGCACTGACCGTAGGCATCAGCCCCGCATAACCCACCAACGCATTGACCACTACATCGACTCCGTCGCCACGGACCACCTGTGCGATCGCATCAGATCCGGCATACACCTTGATCGGCAATGAAGCCAGAGCATCCCGAACCTGCCCATAATACGCCTTGTTGGCTATCACCACACTGTCGGGCGAAAACTCCTCCGCCTGCCGTACCAACAACTGCCAATTGTTACCCGCCGTCAGCGTCGTAATCTCGAACAACTCGCCGTACTGCCGCACAACATCCAACGTCTGCGTCCCGATCGACCCCGTCGAGCCCAATAAGGCTATTCTTTGTTTCATCTCTCCGTCAAAATACGATATAACTCTCTGGATCAACAGGAGACCCGTTCTGCCACAACTCGAACGAAAAAGTCCCTTTCCCCTGATCTCCAGACAAACCTTCACCCGTATAGCCGATCACCTCGCCGCTCTTGACCCGAGCTCCCTGAGACAACAAGGCCCGGGCGCAGTGTTTATACACTGAGATCAGATTGTTGGGATGTTGTATCTGGATCACATATCCGTCATCGGGGGTCCACACGGACAATACAACAGTCCCGTCGGCCACCGACATGATCTGCTGATTCGTCGCCGTCGCAACCTCAATTCCAAAACGATTCTGTTTGGGATCAAAATGGGAAGAGACAACGCCACGTGCCGGGGTATACAACTCCATATTGGCACGCAGGGTCCGACGCGCAGAAACAGGATCGCCCAATTGTGAAAGTACCCCCTGTTCGAACTGCAAGCGCATCAACGAATCTTCGGCGGTCCGGGCTACCAGCGTCTTGTCCCGACTCAGCGTGTCGCTCTGCAAACCGACGGTCGATGTCACGGGAACCTTCCCCTGCATGATCAAAGTCACATTCTCGTTAAACAACTGCATGCTCGCCAACTGTCGCTCCAACGAATCGAGTCGAACGATATTCTCGACAAGCATCTCTCGAGATTTATTCCCCGGATATCCCGGAATCAAATCAAGGATAGGGGTATACGCTACCGTCGTGAGAATCACGATGAACAGAATCAACACCAACGAAAAAAAGCCCGCCACGATATTCAACGGACTGATATGCATATACCACACTTCGCTGTCGTCATGCTCATCGCGCACACTCAACCGGTGCTTCTGGCGCAACTTCTTCAGCCAAGAGATACGTTCCTGTTTCGATTCCATGGTTTTCCTCCTATTGAACCGCACTACGCGAGGCTTCTACTCTTCCCCCGCCGCAGTCCCCGACAAAGATAATAATTATCCATTTAGAAATAAATAACCGCAAAATGTTGACAAATATTTTACCCTCTGCATGTTTTTATTTTTTAAATTTTTTTAGTTTCAATCCAAAAAAGGTATATTTGCATTCAAGACTCGACTACAATAACCGTAAAATATATAATCATGGCTAAACCTACACTTTTGGTACTCGCAGCCGGTATGGGCTCGCGGTACGGCTCGCTCAAACAGATGGACGGCGTCGGCCCTTCTAACGAAGCAATCATCGATTACTCGATTTACGACGCAATCCGCGCCGGTTTCGGAAAAGTGGTCTTCGTAATCCGTCACGTCTTCGAAAAAGAATTCAAAGAGGTATTTAACCCCGCTCGGTTCGGCGGACGCATTGAGGTCGACTATGTTTTTCAAAACCTCGATGACCTCCCCGAAGGATTTACAGTCCCGGAAGGCCGCACAAAACCTTGGGGTACCAATCATGCCGTACTGAGAGCAGCTCAAACCATTCACGAACCATTCGCCGTGATCAATGCCGACGACTTCTACGGCGAAGATGCATACAAAACAATCGGTGACTATCTCCGTTCAGTCGAAGGATCTCACGACCGATACTGCATGGTCGGATATCAGGTCAAAAATACCCTCTCGGATTTCGGTGCCGTATCGCGCGGCGTCTGCGAAGTCGACGCACAAGGTAATCTCGTTTCGATGGTTGAACGGACACATATCGAAAAAACAAACAATGGAATCGCTTTCAAAGACGAAAACGGAGCCATGCAACCTCTCGACCCCGAAACTCCCGTATCGATGAACATGTTCGGATTCACGCCCGACTATTTCCAATATTCACAGGAATATTTCAAGGTCTTCCTGACCGAAAACATCGCAAACCTCAAAGCTGAGTTCTACATCCCGACAATGGTCAACAAACTGATCCATGACGGCACATCGGAACTGAAAGTCCTGAAGACGGACGCGCAATGGTTCGGAGTTACCTACAAAGAAGACCGCCCCGCCGTCGTTGCCAAAATACAGGCTCTCGTCGATGCAGGTCGTTACCCCGCCAACCTTTGGAAATAGTACGATGGCTCCCGAAATCACACAACACATATGGGGTTTCACCCCGGAAGGCGAGGCTATCGTGCACTACACGATGACCAACGCGAACGGCGCCTCGGTGAGTCTCACCAACATCGGGGCTGCCATCACGGCAATCTCCGTCCCCGACCACGCCGGTCATTTGGCCGACGTAGTCTTGGGGTATGAGGCTTTCGACAGTTATTTCAATGACGGTCCGGCCATGGGCAAAATCGTCGGACGGTACGGGAACCGTATCGCCCGGGGGATCTTTACGCTCGACGGACAGGAATACCGTTTAGCGCAAAATAACGGCCCCAACCACCTCCACGGTGGTCCCCGAGGATTCGGAAACCGGATTTGGAGCAGCCGGGTGGAGACAGACCGCGTGGTATTCTCGCTCACAAGCCCTGATGGCGACGAACGTTATCCCGGCGAACTGGGATGCGAAGTCGTGTACGACTGGGATGACGATTGCCGGCTCGAAATCACGCTCTATGCCCGTTGTGACGCCCCGACGATCGTGAACCTCACGAACCATGCGTACTTCAACCTCTCGGGTGAAGGCAGCGGCAGCGTACTCGGACATACCTTACAACTCAATGCCTCTCGCTTCCTGCCCACCGACGCTACCCTGATTCCAACCGGAGAATTGGCTCCGGTCAAAGGATCTGCACTCGATTTTACCACTGCGAAAACGCTCGGACAGGATATCGACTGCGAATGCGACCCCTTGAAATACGGAAACGGATATGACCAATGTTTCGTCGTGGACGACTGGATGCAGGACGAAATGAAAGAGGTCGGCACGCTCTTCGATCCCGTATCGGGACGAAAAATGGTAATCTTCTCGTCTCAACCCGGAATACAGGTCTACACCGGAAACTACCTGCAAGGATGTCCTACCGGTAAACACGGGCACATATACAACAACCGCGACGGAGTGGCTCTCGAATGCCAAGGATTCCCCGACGCTCCGAACCACCCCAATTTCCC
>CASDSC010000125.1 GCA_949283215.1 uncultured Alistipes sp.
GGGATGAAGTCGGGATGTTCTCGGGTGAATATTCTGCGGCCGATGCGAATGGCCGACTGTACTGCGTCGGACCGTTCAGCAAACGCTCTCTTTTGGGATGTGACGGCAGGAAATACCGGCGCGGGTATTGGAGATCCTTGGGGCAATGCCGAAGCCAGTTCTTCTATCGCTTGTTCGCAAGCCGGCGTTATGTGTCCGCTGGCGACCACAAAACAGTTCTCGGCAGTATAGTGACGAGTATAAAAGTCACGTAAAAGATCCTGAGTCAAGGTGTCGTATTGTTCCGCTTCATACGAAACACCGTACGGGTGTTCCGGACCAAACAACGCGGAGATAAACAGTTCGCGGGCCCGGAATCCTGCTTTGCTTCGTTCAATCTGTAACCGTTGTTTCCGTTTTTCTGCATAGGTCCGCATTTCGGATTCCGGGAATACGGGATGCAACAACATTTGTCCGAATACTTCCAGGGTTTGCCGCAGAAATTTTGAGAGGCAGCATACGGTGATCACGGCATAGTCTCGGTCGAGGCTGACGTCATAATAACTGCCGTAATAATCCAGTCGGTCGGCCACTTCAGCTGCAGAATATTTTTCGGTCCCTTCTCCGAGGAGGTTGGCGACAGCCGATGCTACGAATGGGTGGGTTTGGTAGATTGATCCGGCCCGGAAAACGAAACTTACGCGCAACAGATGTTGTGTTGTGCTGTGTAAGATATGCATGCGGACTCCGTTTTCCAATACGCGGGCTTGTCCGGCGGGCATTTCGACGCGCTCGGGTACTGCGAGCGCAGGTTGACAGGTTCTATCGGGATTCATTTCGGCTACGATAAATAAGGGTGGAACTGTTTGATTCTCGGAAAATTTCTTGTGCTCCGTAACGCACATCATCAGCGGTGATACTGCGATAGAGTTCGACTTCACGATTGACGAGCGAAATATCGCCCAACATTTCGTAAAATCCGAGATTCATAGCTTTGTCAACGATGTTGATTTCTCCGAAAATCACTCCGGCTTCATATTTGTTGCGTACTTTGCTCATTTCGTGTGCGGGTACCGGTTCGGTTTGGAGGCGTCTCAGTTCACGCCAAAGTGCCTCTTCTCCTGTTTTTTCCGTCACGCCGTCCGCCAAATGCCCCGTCACGATGAAGAGTCCCGGGTCGATTTCTCCTGTGAGGTATGCGTTGACACTTGTGAATAACCGTTCGTCCTGCACGAGTCGACGGAATAGCCGGGACGAATTACCGTTCGACAAAATGTCGGACAATACGTCGCATACATAAAAATCCATGCCGGCCCGTGCCCCCATGTGGAATGCGATCGTGATAACGGTAGCTGGCACGTCACGCTCGACCTCTTCCCGACGGGCCTTGGTCTGTGCCGGCTCCGATGGGAGTTTGCGTTGGAACGGTGCTCCTGAGGGGATCGACCCGAACCACTTTTCAGCCATTTTAAATACGCGATCGGGCGCGATGTCTACTGCAACTGACAGAATCGCATTGTCCGGATTGTAATACTTTTTATAAAAAGCCTCGACTTCGGTCATTGAGGCTGTTGCAATATGTTCCGGTGTTCGACCGATCGTCGACCAACGGTACGGGTGTTTTTTGTATGCCAACGGACGGAGCAACAACCACATGTCGCCGTACGGTTGGTTGAGATATCGTTGATTGAACTCCTCGATAACCACTTTGCGTTGAACCTCCAACCCGTGCGGATCGAAAGCCAAACCCAACATGCGGTCCGATTCGAGCCAAAGTGCCGTTTCGATATTGTCTTTCGGCAGCGTGATATAATAATCGGTATAATCGTTATTGGTGAATGCGTTGTTTTCCCCTCCGGCCAATTGGATCGGCAGATCGAAATCGGGCACATGGAGACTTCCTCCGAACATCAGGTGTTCGAACAGATGGGCGAATCCGGTGCGTGAGGGATCCTCGTCGCGCGCTCCGACTTTGTAAATCAGATTGGTCGCCGCCATCGGTGTCGATCGGTCTCGGTGTGCAATCACCGTAAGTCCGTTTGATAGGGTGTGCCTTTCGTAAGTTATCATGATTCTAATTGTTTTTTTCTTTCGGGAGTATTGGGTTGTCGAAATCGACCGGGGGCAATGCGCGCATCAGCCGGCGGATGGTTGCCGACCGTCGCACTACATATGCCGAGGGAGCGGCCAGTTTCATTCTCAAAGGATTGGGTAGTACGGCTGCAATCATTGAGGCGTCGTATGCATTGAGTTCTGCTGCCGGTTTTTTGAAATATTTTTCAGCCGCTGCGCCGACTCCATATACATTGGACCCTGTTTCGATCACATTCAGGTAAACCTCCATGATGCGGCGTTTCCCCCATAGTATTTCGATCAGCACCGTGTAATAGGCTTCAATTCCTTTACGGACCCAGGTGCGGGATGGTAGACAGAATACATTTTTTGCGGTTTGTTGGCTGATCGTACTGCCTCCTCGTACTTTTTTCCCGGTTCGGTTGTGTTCGATGGCCTGGCCGATCGCATCCCAGTCAAATCCGTTGTGCGCAAAGTAGTTGTTGTCTTCCGACGCGATCACGGCTTTTGGTATCGAAAGATCGATTTTCTCCAAACGGGTCCATTTCGAGTCGATTGTGATTCCCTCCTCGGTCAGATTTTCGAACCACCGTATCACCTTGAGGGGAGTGACAGTAACAGGTACAAAGCGGAGTAAAACCGCATAGCAGACTGAGAAGCTCAGTCCGAAAACGAGAAGATATATAATAAGACGCACCAAATATTTCATGAGTCCGATCGAGGCGGTTGGAAACGGTGCAAAATTAACTCAAAAATCGGAAATCCGGATCATGCGGGCCAAAGGACCGTCCACGGGGACGAAAATAATCACACCTGTTGGGGGTAAGTTCATAAAATTTACCGTATATTTGTGCGTAATTTGTCGAAAACGTTTACAAATCAACCATAAAGCAAATTTTACAAATTCGATGGGACAGAAAAAATTCATCACATGTGACGGTAACTACGCTGCGGCACACATCGCCTATATGTTCAGCGAAGTTGCAGCGATCTATCCGATCACACCGTCGTCGACCATGGCCGAGTACGTGGACGAATGGGCCGCGAACGGACGCAAAAATATCTTTGGCGAAA
>CASDSC010000126.1 GCA_949283215.1 uncultured Alistipes sp.
CCAACATTACGCACGATCATCTGGATTACCATAAAACCTTTGCCGAGTATATCCGGGCCAAGAAGATGTTCTTTGACGGTCTGCCTGCCGAGGCGTTTGCACTGGTCAATATCGACGACCGAAACGGACGGGTGATGGTCCAGAATACCCGGGCACAGGTGAAGACCCTTTCGTTGCGGAGTATGGCCGATTTCCGTTGTCGGATTGTGGAGATGCTTTTCGACGGGATGATGCTCCGATTCGATGCGGACGAGGTGTGGGTGCGTTTTCTGGGACGGTTCAATGCCTATAATCTGCTGGGAGTTTATGCTGCGGCGATCCTGCTGGGGGCTGATCGGAACGAAGTGTTGACGCGGTTGAGTTCGCTTGGAGCGGTGAACGGTCGTTTCGAATACCTTCGCTCGGAGGATGGCGTGACGGCGATCGTGGATTATGCCCACACGCCGGATGCTTTGCAAAATGTCATCTCGACGATCAACGAGATCCGTACGCCGGAACAGAAACTCTATGTGGTGGTGGGATGCGGTGGTAATCGCGATGCCACCAAGCGACCCGAGATGGCGCATATTGCCGCTTCCGAATCGGATCTGGCGGTGCTGACCTCCGATAATCCACGGTTGGAGGATCCCGATGCGATTCTGGCCCAGATGAAGGCCGGGATACAGCCGGGTGACCACTATCTGTCGATCACCGATCGACGTGAAGCGATTCGAGCCGCAGTGATGATGGCAGCACCGGGCGATATCGTGCTGGTAGCGGGCAAGGGACATGAAACCTATCAAGATGTCGGCGGGGTGAAACACCATTTCGATGACAAGGAGGAGGTGCGGGATGCATTTGCATTGCGTGCCGGAAAACAGGCATAACGGAAGTAAATTCGAATCATGATTTACCATTTACTTAACTATTTGGAACGTTACATAGACATCCCTGGAGCAGGCATGTTTCAGTATTTGTCGTTCCGGGCTGCGATGGCCATCATTCTGGCCCTGGTGATTGGTATGGTTTTCGGTCAGCGTATCATTCGATTGCTGCAACGCAAGCAGATCGGCGAGGAGATTCGCAACTTGGGGCTTGAGGGGCAACTGCAGAAAAAAGGGACCCCTACGATGGGTGGGTTGATTATTTTGACCTCGATTTTGGTGCCGATCCTGCTGTTCGGTGACCTGACCAATGTCTATGTGATTCTGATGATCGTCTCGACCATCTGGTTGGGCGCGATCGGTTTTTTGGACGACTATATCAAGGTATTTCGGCGTAACAAGGAGGGGCTGAAGGGACGATTCAAGATTGTGGGACAGGTTGGTCTAGGGATCATCATTGGAACAGTGATGTGTTTCAATTCCCACATAGTGGTCAAGGAGAAACTTGACCGCCGTACGGCCGATGCCGAAGTGGCATTTGTAGTGGATCAGGGAACGCCCCGTCCTGTATTCGTGAGTGAGGGTGAGAAATCAACCAAGACCACTATCCCTTTTATCAAGAACAACGAATTCGACTATCATTGGCTGGTGCCAGGCGATAGCCATAAGGACGATGTGCTGACTTGGATTCTTTATATTTTGGTTGCCATTTTTGTCATTACGGCTGTGTCGAACGGAGCCAATCTGACGGACGGTCTGGACGGTTTGGCGGCTGGGGTATCTGCGCCCATTGTGGTTGTGCTCGGGATATTGGCCTATCTCTCCGGTAACGTGATCTATGCCGATTACCTGAATATCATGTATATTCCCTCCAGCGGAGAATTGTTGGTCTTTGCCGGGGCCTTTGCCGGAGCGCTGTTGGGCTTCCTGTGGTACAACTGCTTCCCGGCCCAGGTCTTTATGGGCGATACAGGCAGTTTGGCCATTGGTGGCATTATTGCCGTCTTCGCTCTGCTGATCCGCAAGGAGTTGCTGTTACCGATCCTCTGCGGAGTCTTTCTGGTGGAGAGTCTTTCGGTGATGATGCAGGTGGGTTATTTTAAATATACGAAACATAAGTATGGCGAGGGACGGCGTATTCTGCTGATGTCGCCGTTGCACCATCATTATCAGAAGAAGAATTTCCCGGAATCGAAAATCGTGGTGCGTTTCTGGCTTGTCCAACTGCTGCTGGCAGCCATTGCACTGGCAACGCTTAAAATACGGTAAGGATGAAAAGAGTGGTCGTGCTGGGAGGCGGCGAGAGCGGATATGGTTCGGCGATCCTGGCGAAAGTGAAAGGATTCGACGTGTTTCTCTCCGATAAGGGGCGGATTGCGGACAAATACAAGGCACACTTGGAGTTGTGGGAAATTCCTTATGAGGAGGGAACCCATACGGAGGCCCTGATTCTGAATGCGGATGAGGTGGTCAAGAGTCCGGGAATTCCGGAGAAGGCTCCCATGGTGAAGGCATTGCACGAAGCAGGTATCCCGGTGATCTCCGAAATAGAGTTCGCCGGACGTTATTCGCGGGCGAAAAAGATATGCATTACCGGGTCGAACGGTAAGACCACGACTACTTCGCTGGCCTACCAAATATTGAAAGATGGGGGAGTGAAGGTGGCTCTCGGAGGAAATATTGGAGAGAGTTTTGCCTATACGGTGGCTGTGTCTGAAGATGAGAATGGACGGACCGAGGCTCTCCGAAAAGGGATCACCGTCCCGGATGCTCCGGATTGGTATGTATTGGAATTGAGTAGTTTCCAACTTGATGGAGTACGTGAATTCCGGGCTGATGTGGCTGTATTGATGAACATTACGCCCGATCATCTCGACCGTTATGAATATAAGATGCAGAACTACGTGGATAGCAAATTCCGCGTGATCCGCCACATGGGACCGGACGATACCTTTATATATAGCGATGACGATCCCGTGATTGCCGGTGAATTGGGTAAATATCCGATGGTCATGCGTCGGTTGCCTTTCTCGGCGAAGAGGCGTGAAAGTCTGGGGGCCTGGCTCGACGGGGGCTCCTTTACGGCTACGGACGGAATGCGTACAGTGACGATGGATACGGCCCGGATGCA
Organism: uncultured Alistipes sp.; assembly: GCA_949283215.1. Taxonomy (GTDB): domain Bacteria; phylum Bacteroidota; class Bacteroidia; order Bacteroidales; family Rikenellaceae; genus RGIG1874. The sequence goes on from CASDSC010000126.1 coordinate 2,995, forward strand.
GATCAAGGGGATCCATAATGCTTACGATGCTATGGCTGCTACGTTGGCGGCCCTTTCTGCCGGGGTGGAACCCGATTCGATCCGGCATACGCTGGAGAACTTTGCCGGGGTGGAGCATCGGTTGGAACCGGCCGGGGTGCTGGATGGCGCGTTCTATATCAACGATTCGAAGGCTACGAATGTCGATTCGGTCTGGTATGCGTTGGAGAGTATGACCCGTCCGGTGGTCTGGATCGCGGGAGGTACCGAC
>CASDSC010000127.1 GCA_949283215.1 uncultured Alistipes sp.
ACGAGCGAGGCAAACAGGTCGGGATTTACCTCTCTACGGATTGGGCCGATGAGTTGTATGGCCGCACCGAGACGTCGATCCCGACGACATAGATATTCGATCTCGGTGGTTCCGTATTCAAATAGAGGCATGGCGATACGATGCTTTCAGCGATGAAACAATATTTGTTACAAATAAATGATTTGAAGACTCTTTTGTGGGTGAGATGAGGTCGTTTTTATTCTTCGGGCATGAAGTCAACAAGGGTTTTGTGAACCGAATCGGCATATTGCCGGCCTATTGGAATGGGGGTTTGTTTTCCGTTCAGTTCGATTTCTCGTTTCGAAAATCGTCTGACTTGGTTGACTGCGATGATATACGATCGGTGTATCCGTATGAATTCGTGTTTAGGTAACCGCTCCCCGAGTGATTTGAGATTGGTGCGGGCGATAATGTGATCTCCCGATTTACAGAAGATTTTGGTGTAGTTTTCCATCGCCTCGACGTATAGGATATCGGCAATGCGGATGGTGATATTGTTGTATTCTTGTTTGACAATAATTTTGTCGTGATGAGGCTTGTTTCGTCGGGTTTCGATGTGTCGCAATGCTTTTTTGACCGCCCGTTCGAAACGGTCGTAGGCAAACGGTTTGTGCAGAAAATCGACCGCATCGAGGTCAAACCCGTCGAGTGCATATTGTGCATGGGCCGATGTGAAGATCAGACAGCAGTCACGAGGTAGTGTGCGGGCAATATCCAGTCCGCTGATGCTGTTCATTGCTATATCGAGGAAGACCAGGTCGGGTTTCCGACGGGCAATGGCCTCCAACCCAGTGCGGGGTTCATTGTACGTCGTCAAGTCCAACCCTCCAAGACGTTCGCAGAATTGTTGTATGATCAGCAGTGCAATAGGTTCGTCGTCGACAGCTATGCAATTGATTTTCGATTTCATTGGAGTTGCAGGTTTAACCGGACAAAGAATCGGTTGCGGTTATCTTCGGTCGTAGTTAGTGTGAATCGGTGAGGGTAAAGCAATTCGAGCCGTTTGCGGCAATTCTCTATGCCGATGGCCGAATCGGTTTCAGTATGTCTTGTCATTACGGTATTTTCAGTCTCGAATTGCATGGAACCTTTTTCGACGATGATGCGAATGAGTATATCACAATCCTCATCAGGGGACGTACCGTATTTGAACGCATTCTCCACGAACGTGATCAGTAACATCGGCGGAATATGTGTGTTGGGGTCGTCAACCTTGCTGTCGAATAAGACATGAGAATGTTCATTGAGACGAAGACGTTGCAGATCGATATATTGACGGATATATTCTATTTCGCTGGCGATATCGATTGTGTCATCGGTCGCGTGAATATACATGTAACGCAAGATATTCGAGAATTTGACAAATGCCGATTCGGTGTTGTCTGATTTTGTGAGGACCAATCCATATAAAGTATTCAGGGTGTTGAATAGGAAATGAGGGTTTATCTGCGCTTTATAAAGAGCTAATTCGGCTTTGTTTTTTTCCGCTTCGATCGCCTGTTTGGCTAAAATCTGTCGGAAGAGTTCGAAAGTTGCCGTAATGGAGAGGCTGAAACCTGAGACGATGAGCGAGAAGAACCAGACAGTTTGTGAATGTAGCCGGCGACGTAATTCCAAAGGTAATTTTGCATCGGGATCTTCCGGGAGCGGATAATTGCTCAGGAAAGTCGTTATTCCTAATAATAAAACGATGATAAATAGAATGCGACTATATTTCCGTTTTAGGAAAAGTGCCGGAATATTGGTCGTACGATAGATAAAGTATAGACCGTATAGATATACGATGAGCGTGATGACAAACCGGGTGTGATGTACGATCCATTTTTCTATCGGAACCAACATGATAATAAGCGGCATGATGACCAGACAGAAAATCAGATCAATCCCGAGGATAACTTTATTTTGTTTCATGATATGAGACGCACTAACCGATAAGGGGTCGTTCGAGATCCGTTATAAATGTGATCGGCAAGTTTCCTTTTCCGGATAAAGGTACTATATTGTCGCGAGATTGCCAATTTTTTGTGTAGTTCGTCATCACATTTGTGTCGTTTGTCACAATGATTGTGGCTATGATAAGAATCCTAACGACTTTTGCGTTTTGAGGATGCGAATACGTAGCAATTAACCCGAAAAAACATAAAATTACCATGAAACAACTCATGATCGTCCTCTTCTGTATGACGCTATTATCGTCATGCGGGGGTCCCGGACAGCAGATGCGGACAGGCGCCGTACACAAAACGCTTACGATTGCGTTGAGCGACCAGACGTTGAAGTCGGAATATACGGCAAAACTTCAAGGGCGCCAGTATGTGGAGATTCGCCCACAGGTGGGTGGTATCATTACGGAGATCCGAATCAATGAAGGTGATGCGGTCCGAAAAGGACAGACCTTGTTTGTGATTGATCAGGTTCCGTACAAAGCGGCATTGGAGACAGCCGTAGCCAATGTAGAGAGTGCCGCATCGAAGGTGGCAACCGCTCGTTTGACAGCAGACAGTAAAGAGGAACTTTTCCGTGAAAATGTAGTTTCTGAATTTGATTTACAAACGGCACGCAATAATTTGGCAGAAGCCGAGGCTGCATTGGCTCAGGCAAAAGCCCAAGAGACGAATGCGCGGAACAATCTTTCCTATACCGAGGTGAAAAGTCCGGCAGACGGAGTGACGAGTATGATTCCCTATCGTGTGGGATCGCTGGTGAGCAGCAGTATCACAGAACCTTTGGTAACTGTGTCTGCCGATGATCAGATTTATGCTTATTTTTCGATGGCCGAGAATCAGATTCTTAGTTTGATTCAACAGTATGGGTCTTTGCAGAAGGCTCTTGAACAGATGCCGGAGGTTGAGTTGATGTTGAGTAACGGAACACCTTACACCCATACGGGTAAAATTGATGCTATCAGTGGAACAGTGGACGAGACAACCGGAGCGGTTAGTCTGCGAGCAACCTTTCCGAATCCCGAGCGTTTGTTGCGCAATGGGGCCAGTGCGACAGTTGTGGTGCCGTCGTTCCGATCGAATTGTATAGTCATTCCTCAGGCTGCGACATACGATTTGCAGAACCGGGTGTTTGTTTATAAAGTTGTCGACGGGAAAGCTCAGTCAGCCCCAGTTGAAGTATTCCGTTTGAATAACGGGAAAGAGTATGTAGTCGAATCGGGTCTCGAACCGGGCGACGTAATTATTGCCGAAGGCGCCGGTTTGGTACGCGAAGGCGCAGTCATCAACAGTCAACCCATTACCGAATAACCTGCTGCCATGAAGATCAGAACATTTATCGATCGTCCCATATTGGCGGGGGTAATTTCCGTCATTATTTTGATATTGGGGCTTATCGGACTTTCCCAATTGCCAGTGGAGCAGTTCCCTGAGATTGCACCGCCAACAGTGAGTGTCTTTACAACTTATACTGGAGCGAATGCTGAAACCGTATTGAAGAGTGTGATCGTGCCGTTGGAAGAGGCTCTCAATGGTGTGGAGAACATGATGTACATGACCTCGTCGGCCACGAATACCGGATCGGCACGTATTACGATCTATTTCCGTCAAGGGACCGACCCCGATATGGCTACGGTGAACGTACAAAATCGTATTTCTACGGCTCAAGGTCTTCTGCCGGCGGAGGTGACACGAAGCGGTGTGAATGTCCGGAAGCGTCAGACTAGTAATATCAAAGCTCTTGCGCTATATAGCCCGGACAATACATTTGACGAGAGCTTTTTGAACAATTATCTGAAAATTAATATTGAACCTCGGTTGGCACGTATTGCTGGTGTAGGGGAGGTGAATGTGATGGGTGCCGACTATTCGTTGCGTATATGGCTCGATCCGGGGAAGATGGCCCTTTATGGTTTGGTGCCTGCAGATATTACCACGGTACTCGGCGAGCAGAACGTTGAGGCTCCAACCGGAACCCTGGGTGCTGAATCGGACAATACATTCCAATATGTGCTTAAGTATCGTGGACGTTACGAGCGCGAGGAGGATTTCGGCAATATGGTGCTTCGCTCGCTTCCAAACGGCGAGGTGCTGCGTCTGAAAGATGTAGCACGTGTTGAGTTGGGGTCTAGTTCGTATACATATATTGGAGAGGTTAACGGGCATCCAGGTTCGAACTGTATGATTGCCCAGACCTCAGGATCTAACGCCAATGAAATTATCGAGGAGATCGACAAGGTTGTAGCCGAAATCTCTCAGAATTTGCCTAAAGGAATGGAAATCGTTGACTTGATGAGTACGAAAGATTTCCTTGATGCATCGATTAAAAGTGTGATCAAGACCTTGATCGAGGCGATTCTGTTGGTGATCCTCGTTGTTTATATATTCTTGCAGAGTTTTCGGTCGACATTTATTCCTGCCGTTTCGATCATTGTATCGTTGGTCGGTACGTTTGCGTTCTTGTATGTGGCGGGCTTCAGCCTCAATATGTTGACGCTTTTCGCTTTGGTGCTTGTGATCGGTACGGTGGTCGATGACGCGATTGTCGTGGTCGAAGCGGTGCAGGCCAAGTTTGACGAGGGGTATAAATCACCTTATTTGGCGACTGTCGATGCGATGGGCGGTATTACGTCTGCTTTGATAACGACGACTTTCGTTTTTATGGCGGTGTTTATCCCCGTTAGTTTTATGGGGGGAACGACCGGTACGTTCTATACACAGTTCGGTCTTACGATGGCCGTAGCTGTCGGTATTTCATTGCTTAACGCCATGACGTTGAGCCCAGCGCTTTGTGCATTGATTATGACTCCACATGCAGATGCCAGCAGTGGAGAGAAGTTGAGTTTCTCGTCGCGTTTCCATGTGGCTTTCGATACCGCGTTTCATCGCGTTGTGATGAAATATAAACGAGGTGTCTTTTTCATGCTCAAACGGCGCTGGTTGACAGCAGTGCTGTTAGTAATTGCCGGAGGCGGATTATTCTTGCTTATGAAGACGACGAAGACGGGTCTTGTTCCGCAAGAAGATATGGGTACATTATTTATTGATGTACGGACATCTCCGGGTAATAGTTTGGCCGAAACACAGACGATTATGGATGAAGTCGATCGTCGTATTAAAGAGATCGATCAGATTCAGATCTTCTCCAAAATTACCGGTAGTGGATTGATTAGTGGACAGGGTGCATCGAACGGTATGTTTATCATTCGGTTGAAAGATTGGGATGAGCGTACGGAGAAAGGCGATGATATTAATTCGGTGATTGCAGACATATATCGTCGTACGGCCGATATATCGTCAGCTGAGATATTTGCGTTTGCATCGCCGATGATTCCCGGTTATGGTGTAAGTAGTGGTTTTGAGATTTACGTTCAGGACCAGAAAGGCGGTACGGTTGAGGATTTGCTTACGGTTACGCGACACATGATTGATGAACTCAATGCTCGTCCAGAGATTGCTCGTGCGACAACCTCATTCGATACGAAGTTCCCGCAATATCTCGTGGAGGTCGATGCGGCTTTGTGTAAACGAAACGGAGTGTCTCCATCCGATGTGTTGAGTGTGTTGTCAGGCTATATCGGAGGTAACTATGCGTCGAATATGAACCGTTTTTCGAAATTGTATCGTGTAATGGTACAGGCTTCGCCGGAATATCGACTGGATACCGAGTCATTGAACAATATGTTTGTTCGCAATTCGTCAGGAGAGATGTCCCCGATTGGCCAGTATTTGAAACTGACACGTGTATACGGGGCAGAGACCTTGTCTCGGTTTAACCTGTTCTCTGCCATTTCGGTCAACGGTACTCCCGCTGCCGGTTATAGCTCGGGTCAAGCGATCCAGGCTGTGCGTGAGGTTGCTGCAGAGGCATTGCCTGCAGGTTATGGTTTCGAGTTTGGCGGTATGTCGCGTGAAGAGGCTTCTACTGGTAGTTCGACCACGATTATCTTTGTGATCTGTGTGGTATTTATCTATCTGCTACTTTGTGCTCTGTATGAGAGTCTGTTCGTTCCTATCGCGGTGATTCTGTCCGTTCCATTCGGATTGGCCGGTAGTTTCTTGTTCGCTCGTTGGTTTGGCTTGGAAAACAATATCTATCTCCAGATCGGTTTGTTGATGTTGATCGGTTTGTTGGCCAAGACAGCCATTCTGTTGACCGAATATGCATCCGAACGGAGACGGCACGGTATGACGATTGCGCAGGCTGCCATTTCTGCGGCACAGGTTCGTTTGCGGCCGATCCTGATGACTTCGTTGACCATGATCTTCGGTATGTTGCCGCTGATGTTCGCATCGGGTGTGGGTGCTAACGGTAACATATCGGTCGGAGTGGGAACCGTCGGTGGTATGTTGATCGGAACTATTTCGCTTTTGTTTATCGTTCCTGTCTTGTTTATTGTCTTCCAGACTTTGCAGGAACGGTTCATGCCAGAACGGAAGTTGCCCGAATTGGAGAAGAATAATCAATAAATGAAGGAGTTCTTATGAAAAAGATCATTATATGCCTGTGTCTGTCGGTGGGTTTGGGCGGATGTTCCGTGTATCGGACCTATCAACGTCCCGAACTACCGGTGGTCGACAGTCTTTATTTGCGTTCAGTCCAGTCGACCGACACGGCTTCGATAGCCTCTCTGTCGTGGCAGGAGTTGTTTACCGATCCTAAACTGCAACGTTTGATTGAGACCGGTATTGAGCATAATGCGGATTTGGGAATTGCTCGTTTGCGGGTCCAGGAAGCCGAGGCGTTACTCGGGGCGGCACGGTTGGCTTATTTGCCTGCTATTTCGTTGAATCCCCAGGGGACATTGCGGAAGGTTGAGGGGACCTCGATGACCAAGACCTATAATATAGCGGCCGCAGCGGATTGGGAGATCGATATTTTTGGCCGTGTTACAAATGCCAAACGGGAGGCAAAGGCAGTGCTGGAGCAGAGTGAGGCATACCGACAGGCTGTTCAGACCCAGTTGGTAGCGACGATCGCGAATAGTTACTATACGTTGTTGATGCTGGACGAACAGTTGTCGATCAGTACCCGGACAGCAGCGAACTGGGAGGAGAATTTACGCGTGATGAAAGCGCTGAAGAAAGCGGGTCAGACGACTGATATGGCTGTAGCGCAGACCGAAGCGAGCAAATTGTCGGTGGACGCCTCGTTGTTGTCGATACGCCAACAGATCAGTGAAGTGGAGAATGCGCTTTCCTCTTTGATCGGTATGGCTCCCCAAACGATTGAACGTTCAGCACTTGAGGGGCAGTCATTCCCAACGACATTGTCCGTAGGTGTGCCATTACAGCTACTGCAGCGTCGTCCCGATGTACGTCAGCAGGAAGCGGCTCTGGCAGCAGCATGTTATGTTACGAATCAGGCTCGGGCGGCATTCTATCCGTCGGTGACATTGAGTGGCTCTGCGGGATGGACCAATTCGGCCGGAGCCGTGATTACCAACCCCGGGCAGTGGTTGTTCTCGGCAGTGGGGTCGTTGGTACAACCCCTGTTCAACCGTGGGCAGAATATTGCCAATCTGAAAGTGACGAAAGCACAACAAGAGGAGGCATTGATATCGTTCCGTCAAAGTTTGCTGGATGCCGGCACGGAGGTGAATGATGCGTTGATGCAATGGCAGATGGCACAGCAACGTTTGAAACTCGATGAGCAGCAGATCACATCATTGCAGTCGGCTGTCCGTAGTGCAGAGTTGTTGATGCTTCATAGTTCGCAAAATTATCTTGAGGTGTTGACGGCACGACAGACGCTTCTGCAGGCAGAGTTGAATGCTGCTTCGGATCGTTTTGACGAGATTCAGGGCGTGATTAACCTGTATCACGCCTTAGGCGGAGGGTATTAATAAGCAAGATGTCCTTGTGAGTATTTTTTGGTAAACCGGATCAGCGTTCTTTAACAGTAGTCGCATAAAAGGTTCGGCACGATGAAGTACCCCTTGATGAATTTTATCATGTACATGCGGTAGGTTTCAGCCTACCGCATGTTTTTATATGGATGAGAGAAAGTCGCTGCTCAATACGAAATGCTAAACATGGTTGTGCCATACATCGCATGGGAGTGAGAAGATAACCGAACGGATAATTGTTTACCTTTGCGGCCAGTCATAGCATGCGTTTTGATTGAAAACGGGAAAACAAGAGGAGATATGGGAACACCGATCATATCGCTTGAAGAGGGCGTGTTGCGGGAAGAGAACCTGCAATTCCGAGTTCCGATGAATTTTACTTTGGAGCGCGGAGAAAATCTGGCCATCGTGGGTACGAATGGCAGTGGGAAAACGATTTTGATAGAAACTTTGCTGGGTCAACATTTCCTGGTGTCGGGTCATTTGGAATATGATTTCGGGCGTGAACGTCGTTTGGTTTCCGATTATATTAAGTACATCACCTTCCGAGATGCATACGGGAGTGCAGATGCCGGATATTATTACCAGCAGCGTTGGAACGCGTCGGACCGGGAAAATGTTCCGACAGTGAGAGAACTGCTTGACCGTATAGTTTCAGAACCCGTCTGGAGAGACGAGTTATTCGATCTTTTGGGCATTGTGCCGTTGCTTGATCGACAGATCATTCTGTTGTCTAGCGGAGAGCTGCGCCGTTTCCAGATCGCAAAAATGCTGCTGGGAGCCCCACGTGTTTTGATTATCGAGAACCCGTTTATCGGACTGGATGTACAAACGCGCGAATTGTTGAAAAATTTGCTGTTGCGGCTCATCCGGGATGCGGGGATACAGATTATTCTGGCCCTTTCGGCTCCCGAAGATGTCCCTGATTTTATTACGCATGTATATACGGTAAGCGAGCGTCAATGTGGACCTAAACGGACGCTGGCGCAATTTCGGGATGAACAGGATTTTACCGCTCGTGTTCAAATGCTTCGTGAAAAATTTGAGAGTCACCCAGTATGTTTACCCGAGCCGGCAGGAGTGGAGCCTGTGTGTGACGAGGTCGTTGCAATGCATGATGTGTCGATTCGTTATGGGGATCGAATTATTCTTGACCGGCTGAATTGGACGATTCGTAAGGGAGAAAAATGGACGCTCACCGGTGTCAATGGGTCGGGCAAATCGACCTTGCTCAGTCTGATCTGTGCAGATAATCCTCAGTCGTATGCTCAGGATATCACTCTGTTTGGCCGTCGGCGCGGGACGGGAGAGAGTATCTGGGAAATCAAACGGGAAATAGGTTATGTTTCGCCGGAGATGCACCGTTCCTATATGAAGGATATTCCGGCTATTGATATTGTGGCTTCCGGATTCTTTGACTCGATCGGTCTGTACCGTACGGCCGATGATGCGCAGCGTGCCGTATGTGACGAATGGCTCAAGGCCTTTGGGGTCGAATCATTGCGTGATCGATCGTTTGTACGGTTATCTTCAGGGGAGCAGCGCGTGTTGTTGCTTGCGAGGGCGTTTGTGAAAGATCCTGCGTTGTTGATTCTTGATGAGCCGTTGCACGGCCTCGATTGTCTGAATAAGGAACGGGCCCGTGCAGTGATAGAGGCTTTCTGCCAGCGGCCGGGAAAAACGCTGATTTACGTTACACATTACGAGCATGAACTGCCGCGATGTGTTGATCACCGTAAGGAATTGATCAAACACGGTTAGATGTGTTCAATCACAACCTTTGTGCAAAGCGGAAGTGTTTATCGATTAAGGTAGGTGTTTATCCTCTGATTCCAATGCTTCGCTGTGGACATTTTAGACATAACGGGTATGAATCGGGGGTGTCTGTTATGACGTTTTTTGTGATTGGACAGAGTCTCTAACAGGTGGGTGTCCTTTGACTTTTAGCGGTTATGCGTGTTTATTCAGCGAGAAGGCAAATGTACTGCCTTCGCCGAGAGTGCTGCGTAAGGTGATCTGTTCGCCGTGAGCTTCGAGGATATGTTTGACGATCGACAGTCCGAGTCCGGTGCCGCCTTGTTCCCTTGAACGGCTTTTGTCGGTACGGTAGAAACGTTCGAATACACGAGGAATGTCATCCTGCGAGATGCCGATACCGTTATCTGCTACCTCGACCATCACTTTGTCGAACATGTCGATAAAGCTCACTTTGGTTCGGCCCCCCTCGACCCCATATTTAATTGAATTGACAATCAGATTGGATAATACCTGTCCGATGTATTTCTTGTCGGCGTATACCATGATGGGTTGCATGGGTATTGCACTATTGCCTACCCATACAGAGATCTTTTTCTTGGCTGCTTCCATTTCGACCGATTCAGCGATTTCGTAGGCCAATGCCACGATGTCGAAACGTTCCCATTGTAATTGAAGGACTCCCGATTCGAGTTTCGAAATCTCTTCGAGGTCGGTAACGATGTTGATCAGTCGGTCGATACTTTTTTCCGACCGTTCCAGATACTTTCGATTGATCCGTTCATCTTCGAGGGCGCCGTCAAGCAGGGTCAGGATATATCCCTGGATCATAAAAATCGGAGTCTTGATTTCATGCGAGATATTACCGAGGAACTCTTTTCGGTAGCGTTCGTTTTCTTTGAGGCGTGTGATCTCTCGACTGTTTTTTTCGACCCAACTGTGTAGTTCGTCTTCGACTTGCCCTACGATATCTTCCCTGCGATTGTGCAGGTCGTGCGCAAGTTCATCAGTTTTGATGTTGCGCCCTGTTAGAATCTGGTAAATCGGTTTAATGCGAAAAAGTACATATCGGTTAAAAATGTACTTTGCCATGAAAAAGGTCACGAGAAACATAGTCACCGCTGTGGTGATCGTGACCCATACCGCCATTCCTGATAATATCTCGGAGAGTGCGGCGACAGCCGCGCTCACAACACCGATCCACGCGGCACCTCGATCTATGGTACGGACTTTCACCGCTTAATGTTTTTGATATTGTTGCATCAACCGGGCGATGTATTTACCTACGATGTCAAACTCGAGGTTGACTGTTGATCCTACGCGAAGCGTGTGAAAATTAGTGTGTTCGAATGTGTAGGGGATGATGGCGACCTGGAATGAACCCTCGCGCGAATTGACCACCGTAAGGCTCACTCCGTTGACGCTGACCGAACCTTTTTCGACCGTAACATTACCAGTTGACGGGTCATATTCGAATGTGAAATACCAACTGCCGTCCGCTTCGTCTATAGCAGTACATTTAGCCGTTTGGTCAACATGACCCTGTACGATATGTCCGTCGAGCAATGCGTCGGGGCGCATACTACGTTCGACATTGACCAAATCATCCACTTCGAGAGTTCCTAGGTTTGATTTGATTAACGTTTCATGTACGGCGGTTACAGTATAGGTATTTCCGCTGATATCGACAACAGTCAGACATACGCCGTTATGAGCGACACTTTGGTCTATGCGCAATTCAGCTGTAAAAGGACATTCAAGCGTAAAATGGCGATTCTGCCGTTCTTCGCGGATGGCGACCACGCGGGCCGTAGCTTCGACAATTCCTGAAAACATGGCGGTTGCTTTAGTGTTCAGGCAAATTTACAATATTTTGTTAATGATGATGCCTTTTACGGCGAACAGTTTCTGTATTTGTACGGGGTTTAGCGTAATTTCGTCGTAATCTTGTAAATTCCGAGGCACCAGACGAAGCGTATTCTCATCGTTGCCGCGTCGGATAATACGTACTCCGCTAAAGTTGTCGGTGACGACGAGATAAGTTTCTCCAGGAAGAATAGCTGTTCTGTCGACTTCTCTGAGGACGATAATTGCTCCTGGAGGAATCTCAGGCATCATCGCATTGCTCATGCATCGGGCCGCAAAGTCACAGCCGTCGAACAGAGGAATGTGAATATCGAAAACGGGATCTGCATCATGTAGTGATTCTAATATGGATATAGCATCGAGATTGTAAAATGGAATACCATCTGCCGTAGGCGTTTTATGTGCGTCTACAAACATTTCTCCCTCCCCCGTGAGAAGCCATGCTTTGCTGATCATCGGATATTTCCTTGTGATCGTGTCTGCCAGCTCTCGGCTGATCCCGTTATTTCCTTTCTTGATTTGATATAAGTTTTCACTGCGTTTGAGCCCGATGTGTAGAGCAAACGCATGTACTGACAGACCTGTCCATTTTATGACATTCTCAAGCCGTTGCCAGCAAGTCAACATATATCTCGATTTGTTTCGTTGCAAAGATATAAGATTTTAAAAGATGAAAATATACATTACAAAATACTTGCCCTCTCACTACGCATTGGTACACGACAGAAGTTTTATGAATAAAGAGGGTGGTTGATTTGTCATATCAATCGAATATTTTTATGGTTTTGTTGTGTGACATGGCCGTATTTTTAAGAAAATAGCTTAAAGTTTTGTATTAATGCCGAAAATGTTGCACCTTTGTAATCGCAATATGGTTCCGTAGTTCAATGGATAGAATGACAGATTCCGGTTCTGTTGATATGGGTTCGATTCCCGTCGGGACTACTAATAAAAGAGAGAATCATTTTTGAGAAAGGGCACCTCATAAGAAGGTGCCTTTTTTGTATAAGTCCAAAAAGTATAGGGGAAAGCCATATTTGCAAGTTTAAGTACTTAATAAATATAGTGCAAAAATATGTCCTTTCAAAATATTTTTATGTCTTTATCGTATATAAAATAATCTAATAGTACTATAAATATTGGTTTCTGAGAGGTGTTTGTATTCAATTTAGAATTGGAATATGATGTAATTATGACAGTCGATAGAATAGCGTATGAGTGCCAATTATTGGGTGGTATAGGCTCATTGAGTAATCTGTACTCCTTTTTGTGATACGCTTATTTGTTGATATGTGTTGATTTGTATGTAGTTGGGATATTTCGCCTTGAGATTTGAAAATTATCTTTACGAAGATTTTTATATGCAATATAAAATTGTATATATCGTAGGCCTGATGGAAATGTGTTAATACGTCTTGAGTGATAAAATTCTTAAAAACGTCAGTTATACATCATGTTTGAATATTTGGGGTATATTATACCGGATTTTTGTGTCTTTGTAGATAGTAGAGAAAAAATTAAAACTTACGGAATTTGGGCCTAATTGGACGTTGAAGAGTTACAAGGTGTTTTTCGTATGCCGTGAGGTAAAAAAAGAAGCGCATCTGATTTCAGATGCGCTTCTTTTTAAAATTAAGTATGTTTATTTTTTGATTCCCAATTTAGCTGCCATCTCTTTTGAAAGAGCGTTTTTGTCAACCATGAAGTTGATAGTTTTTGCACGGAAATAAGGCATTGATACGTAGAAGATACCGCCGCCGATGTGGTTCGTACCCCAAGAATTTTTCACTTTGTAGAATTTATTGCCATTTTGATCATGAGCGATGCCGACGATCTGCATGCCGTGATCGTCTGTAGTCGAATAGTTGTCAAACATCTGTTGGCGCAATTCCGTTGTTACTTTCTTTTCGGGGACAACCTCTGAGAATTCATAGATTTTGTTTGCCCGATCACTCTCTTTGATGCCAGTCCAGCGAGCCTGGTCAGTTGCATCCATTACTTCGACATCCGTCTCAGGCAGAACGGCGAATCCTTTGCCATATGCGAATCCCGGATCACTTACATCAGCAGCCCAGCACATCGTATAACCATTTTTAATAGCTTCGTCAGCGATGGCTTCCAGTTCTTCAAGTGTTACATTGTATGAAAGCCCCCATGCCCAGTTGTCTGGAATTTCCACAGGGAATGCGGTGTAGTATGGATGGTGGGTGTATGATGTGATCGATACATATGCATCAGGATCGATCTCCAATTCTTCGGCAAATGATTGTGGGGTATATTCTTTCCCTTGGTAGGTAAATGTTTCAGGGCACTCACCTAAGTAGGCGTCAAGAATGCCGTTAACTGCGTCGATCCAAGCCGTTGACAGCTCTTTGTTGGGATTTGAGATGATGACATCTGCAAAAGCCTTGAGCGTTGCGTCGAGTTCTCCGTGTACGTGGCGCGAAGTGCCGTACTCCAGACCTGGGTATACTTCGTTAGGTACGATGCCGTGAGCGCGAATCACATTGGGAATGTCATGGGCATTACCGCCTCCTGCCAGATTGATTGTTCCGTGCAGACGAACATATTTGATTACTTTGTCGAGATATGCATGACGAACAATCCACATTTCCGAGAGGTCGTGTTCTCCCTTGCCGCGACGCATCACATCGCTTTCGACTTGAGCGATCGTACTGAAACTCCAGCAGGTTCCTGAAGCGGCTTGATCTTTAGTTGAAGTGTACGGAACGACCACCTCGTCAGTAAACTTGTAAGGCGGCATATCGATGGTGGTTGCAGCGGGGGCTGGATCTTTGGCAAAGGCGCTGACAGCCATCAAAACCGCAGCCATCAGTAAAAAATTCTTCTTCATGAAAAATAAGTTTTACGTAGGTGGTACAACAAGTAGTTCACTCCCGGTAGAAACCCAGGAGTGAACAAATATAATATTTTTCTGGAAAAAACTCGTTTTCTCTGCCGGTGAAAATTTACATGACGTCGTGCGGGCCAACGACTGCGACAGTAAATTCCTCGCGATTGAACCACTTGCGAGCCAACAGTTGCAATTGTTCAGGAGTGACGGTCCGGATGGTTTCGATGAAACGGTCGACATACCCGTTATCGGTTCCGCATTGGATGTTTTCGATCGTGACATCGGCTACGCCGAAAGGTCCGTCCAGCAGACGCATCACTTCACCGGTCATAATGTTACGGACGGCTTCCAGTTCTTCGGTACCGACCGGTTCGTTCTGCAGTCGTTTCATTTCGTAGAAGATTTGCTCGATGGCATCTTGTGTTGCGTCGGTCGTCACTTCGGTCGCAATGGCCATGTATCCCTCTTTGTCGAGGTTGACGAGGGCCGCGAATACGCCATACGTGTAACCCCGTTCTTCTCGGAGGTTGGCGATGAGCCGCGAACCGAAATATCCCCCGAGTACTGTTACGAGTACCTGCATCGGGATGAAGTCGGGATGTTCTCGGGTGAATATTCTGCGGCCGATGCGAATGGCCGACTGTACTGCGTCGGACCGTTCAGCAAACGCT
>CASDSC010000128.1 GCA_949283215.1 uncultured Alistipes sp.
CCCCGGACAATAATCTCACCCGGAATATGCTGCGGATCAGGCGAATCAATCTTCGCCTCCATCAATCCAGGCAACACTTGTCCGCAAGATGTAGACTTATATCGCGAAGCATGGGTGTAACTGATCAACGGAGCACATTCAGTCATCCCGTACCCTACGGTCACGGGGAATTTTATTTTGAGAAGGAAATCCTCCACTTCCCGATTGAAGGGGGCACCGCCTACAATCACCTCTTCGAACGCACCACCAAACGCATCGATCAACCGTTTGCGAATCGTTGAACGAATTTTTGCATCGACACCGGGTACCTTCATTGCGAATTTCACTACACCCTTTTCGAGCAACGGCAGAATCTGTTTCTTATAGATTTTTTCAATCACAAGTGGGACACTGCACACCAACGTAGGACGTACGTTTTCCATCGCCTCGATAATAATCTTCGGCGACGGGATTTTGCCGAGCAACGTAATGTGCGCACCGGTAGCGATCGGCAACAGGAAATCGAACATGCAGCCGTATGCATGAGCCAGCGGCAGGAAAGACAAAGCCCTGCTGCCCCTGAAATGGATATTCTGAGAGATGCCGAACACCACATTACCGGTCATATTATTCACGGATAACATAACCCCCTTGCTAAAACCGGTAGTACCCGACGTATAATTAAGTTGAATCAATTTGTCGTTGGGGACATCACGGTATTTGATGCTTTGTTCGGTAAATCCTTTTTTATAATGCGTTCTATAATGTTTGTTTATCTCCCGTTGGAAACGAGTGATCGACCGTCCCCGCCGCTCGAACAAACAGTGGTAATCAGTCAGCGAAAATGCAGCGATAACATTTTCGATATGATCCTCATCGATTGCATCCCAATAAGTATCTCCGGCAAACACTAACAGAGACCCTGAATGATTGATGATATGATGGACATCATTGGGACTAAAATCCTGTAAAATAGGCACGATTACCGCACCATAAGTAATGGTAGCCAGATAACAGATACACCAGCGGGGGTTATTCCGACCAATCAACGCAATCCGATCACCCGGTTTGATCTTGCATTCGGCAAAAAGCAGATGCAGTTTGGCAATCTCCTTGGCCATTTCAAAGTAAGAGAAAGTCTCTTTCTTGAAATAGTCGGTCAATGCAGGCAGTTCACGATTTTCACGAAAACTCTTTTCGTAAATTTTAATCAGATTTTCGGTCAGCATAATGGTCAGTAATCAAACAGTAATGCGAAAATAACAAAAACAGTACAAAAATCCTGCAATGTTATCGGCACTACACACCACAAAATCACCTTTTATCAAGAACGAGGTGACCGACGGATAAGATACGTCTTGGATTCTGTTCCAGAAAGCAGGCGTTTGATATTCTTGCGATGCGTAAAGATCAGCAAGACAGCAATCACGCATCCGAAAATAATGAGCGGAGGATACGTTTCACCGAAAACAAGCACGAGATAGATCGGGAAAGCCACCCCTGCGGTGATCGACCCAAGCGACACGTAATGTGTAAGCGCCAGGACCAGAGCGAATGTAGCCAAACAAAGCAATACAGCTGCGGGATAAACACCCAATACAGAACCGGCCAATGTAGCGACTCCCTTCCCTCCCTTGAAACCTGCGAAGACAGGAAAAATATGACCCAGAACGGCCGCAGCCACCAAAGCGATTTTCAAATTAAACAAAGCCGGAGCCCCGGTTTCATACGCAGACAGATGGGAAAGCATTACAGCCGCAAAACCTTTCAGCATATCGATCGCGAACACGGGCAAGGCCGCCCGTTTGCCGAGTACGCGGAGCGTATTGGTCGCACCGGCATTATGACTACCATGTTCTCGTACATCTACCCCATAAAATTTCTTCCCGATCCACACGGCACTCGGTATCGACCCCAACAGATAAGCGACTATAATCAAAATTGCATTTACCAACATATCACGTAGTATAATATAAACAAAGGTAACCCGAAAAACGGAATATCACAAAATTTAGCTAATTTTGCCTACAAAATCCGACCTATATGTTACCGTCGATCAAACGCAAGATATCTCGTTATCATCTGCTTTCGTGGATCAACATATTCTTAGGATCGTTGATCGTCGCCACGGGATTTGTTCTCTTCATCAATCCGTACCGGATCGTACCGGGTGGGGTGTACGGTATGGGTATTGTATTACACTCACTATTTCCTGACATTCAAGTAGGTACATTCGGTCTAATGTTCGATATCCCTCTTTTAATTATCGGAACTCGTGTTTTTGGGCGCATATTTGGAGTCAAGACCATAGTCGCAGCGCTGCTGACTCCTGCCATCATGAACACGATGACCTTAATGATCGGCGAAGACCCATCTACAATGCTCGGCGGGAATATCAATCTCTCGAACGACCTGATCATCGCCTGTATATTCGGCGGTATACTGATCGGTGCCGGAGTCGGCTTGATCATTAAAACGCGGGCGACATCAGGAGGTACGGATATCGTTGCAATGTTACTCTCTCGATTTGCTCACATGACCTTCTCAAAAGGTATCTTACTGGTCGATTCACTCGTCGTTATTTTCGGTATTGCAGTACTCGGCGACTGGCGTCTGCCACTCTACTCGCTTGTAACGATCTTCGTATCAGCGCGTATGATCGACTACGTAATCGATGGAGCCAGCTACGACAAGTTGCTGTTTATCATTTCTGAACGGCATGAGGAAATCCGTCGGTATATCCTTGATGAAATGGGCCGGGGAGGGACCTACATCAAATCGAGCGGCATGTACACACACCATGACAAAGAGATGATCTTCGTGGTGGTGAGTCGACGAGAAATATCGGCAGCTCAAGCCATGATCCGAGACCTCGACCCCGAAGCATTCGTCGTAGTGGTCAATGCATACGAAACATTTGGAGACGGATTCAAAACGTTCCCCGAGAAATCCTAATTCATTAACACGTTTTTCATGACACTCACCTCCGAAACATTCCGTTCGGTTCGGCCGCTGACAGGCGACGGACGCAAACTATATATCGAAACCTACGGTTGCCAGATGAATGTCGGCGACAGCGAAATCGTGCTCTCCATTCTGCAGGCCGAAGGTTTCCGCTATACCGAGCAGATCGAGCAAGCCGATTTGATTCTGATCAACACCTGTTCGATCCGCGACAATGCCGAACAACGGATCTGGAACCGGTTGCGTGATCTCAAACCACTGAAAAAATCCCGTCATGTTCTGATCGGCGTTATCGGTTGCATGGCGGAGCGGTTGCGTGAAGCATTGATAGAACGGGAACAGATCGTCGATATCGTAGCAGGCCCCGATGCGTATCGGGATTTGCCTCGTCTGGTTCGCGAAGCTACGGACGGAGGGCGCGGAGTCAACGTGCTGCTCTCACGCGAAGAGACTTATGCCGAGATATCGCCGGTCCGTCTTGACAAAAACGGGGTCAGTGCCTTTATTGCGATCATGCGCGGTTGCAACAACATGTGTTCATACTGCGTGGTACCCTATACACGAGGCAATGAACGGAGCCGTGACCCGGAAACGATCCTCGCTGAAGCGCGCGACCTGCTGGCATCCGGATACAAGGAGGTGACTCTGTTGGGACAAAATGTCAATTCCTACCGATGGGAATCGGAAGACCGCGTAACTGACTTTGCAGACCTGCTCGCCGCGGTGGCAGACATTGATCCTCGGTTACGCGTTCGTTTTGCCACTTCGCATCCGAAAGACCTGAGCGACAAGCTACTCGAGACGATGGCTGCGCATCCCAATCTTTGTCGATGCATCCATCTGCCCGCCCAATCGGGCAGTACCCGTCTGTTGCAGCTGATGAATCGCAAATATACCCGGGAATGGTATATGGACCGTATCGAAGCGATCCGCCGTATTCTACCCGACTGTGCGATTACAACCGACCTGATTGCGGGATTCTGCACCGAGACCGAGGAAGACCATGCACAGACCCTGTCGCTCATGGAATGGGCGGGGTATGCCTTCGCCTATATGTTCAAATACTCGGAACGTCCGAATACGAAAGCGGCACGGCACATGACCGACGATGTGCCCGACGAGGTCAAAACACGGCGGTTGAATGAGATCATCGCGCTGCAGAACGAATTGTCGCTGCGAAGCAATCGGGCGGACGTAGGGCGACGTTTCGAAGTACTTGTGGAAGGGACCAGCAAACGAAGCGACCGACAATTGTTCGGTCGTAATTCACAAAACAAAGTAATCGTTTTCGACAAGGGGGACCACAAGGTCGGCGATTATGTAACGGTCGAAGTAACCGATTGCTCTTCCGCCACCCTTCTCGGTCGGGCCATCGACTAAGAGAAACTCACCCCTCGAAATTCCCACCCGGAGGATCAGCCCGGGTGTATGGGGACACATTTTATCGAACAACTCGGGCTCTATACCGGGAAAATCATCCATCTGTAACAAGAGACGCCTACTTTAGCCGAAAGAGAGAGGTAACAACCCATAGGTTTTTCCTATCCCTACTCTCTGCATCCACAGAACCACGAGGTCATGCGCCGACATACAAACGTCCCTGCCAGGTATCGCGTTCAGCCAATCGTTGCTCGAACATCGCCAGTAGCTGTTCGTTTCTCACAAGGCCCCAAACAGGTCCGGCATGGTAACGCGGCGGGGCCTCACCGGCAAACCGTTCGATCACCAAATCGGGTCTTAACCGTTCGAGTATGTCAATAAAAAAGTCGATATACTCTTTCAACGGCCAAAAATGAAAACGCGACGGAGACGCAGCGTATTCAGCAGCCATCGCCGTTCCCCGGAACAGCTGCAATTGGTGGAATTTTATGGTAGTAAGCGGTAATGCATTGATCTTCTCTGTCTGGTCAAGCAACATCTGCTCGGTTTCGCCAGGCAGTCCCAGAATAAAATGGGCCCCCACATGGATATTTCGCGCTGCAGTCATCTCCACAGCACGACGTGCCGTAGCGAAATCATGACCACGATTGACCTTTTTCAGTGTCCGGTCGTAACACGACTCGATTCCATATTCGATCGCCACATATCGCGTATGAGCCAATGCAGCGAAATAGTCGAGTTTCTCTTCATCAATGCAATCAGGGCGCGTACCGACTACAATACCGGCCACTCCGGGCACAGACAATGCCTCATCGTACACCTCGCGCAATCGTTCAAGAGGGGCATAAGTATTGGAATAGGCCTGGAAATAGGCCAGGAACCGGCCGGCCGTACGATACCGGCGTGCATGAAATTCGATACCCTCTTCGATCTGTTGCCGGATACTTTTACCGGGACGGCAATAGGACGGGCAAAACGCCTCATTATCACAGAACGTACATCCGCCCGTCGAGATTGTCCCGTCGCGGTTGGGACAACCGAATCCGGCATCGAGAGTCACCTTTTGCACCCGTCCGCCCATCAGACGGCGGAAATAACCCGAGTAACTGTTGAAACGGCGGCTATCGCCCCACGGATAGTTCAAATTCATCGTATCTAAAAGAGAAAAAATAAATTTCGGTGCAAAAAGAGGCGTAACTCCTTCGGGGCATGGGGTTACCAACATACGAGACGAGCCCCCCGCATACACACCCATCACGAATTAGCGACATCTTTCTTCGCCGATTCATACAGAGGCGACCGGAACGATATGCTTGCATGCCCTATCCGCCCAACCTCATTTTTTAAAGAAGCATGTTATGCTTCCCACAGTCCGGACGCACCCATACAGCGAACAAGGTTTTGCAATTACCGTTCTATCAAGCCGCCTTCAACGCTTCGATAAATCCGGGGAACAAGGTCCACAGGTGTTCGGTCTGCAACCAGAGTTCTCGCGCCAAGGTTTCCCGAGAAGGGCGCTCACTCTCGATATCCGCCAGATATTCAGGCGTAATTTCGTGTTTGTCTGCAGTGAATTCCTTGAAAAAAACAGAAAAATTCTTTCGGAAATAGATCAGTTCGCCTTGCGGGAGTGTTCCTGTTTTCCGAAATTCGCTCCACAATTTCAGAATCTCCTTCTCCGGATATTTATCACTGATATCATTGATCACCTCATCGAACAACTCGTATTCACCCAAAGCCACATAAGAATAGGCCAGCATTTTGGTCGCTTCGAGATGGTCTTCGGGATCCAGTTCGAGCAACAGTTCCAACATAGCCGCACACATCTCGAAATCACCGATCAGGAAATGATCAATTGCCGAACAACTGACCAGCAACATGGCACTCTGATTATTGGCATCCTCCCACTCGAGCGTCACCTCCTCGTCATCCGGAATGACCTCGAGCAATCGCTGGAATGCGGCATACCGTGTATTACACGCCGTTTCAATCTCACCTTGCCGCTCCTGTTCACGCGAAACCGTGAGCGCATGCCCGAAATCATATGGATACTCATTGTCACGTCCGGCAGGATATACGATCTTGTACGTATTCTCTGCCGTAGGGTTAAGCATTGGTTTTTCCATAACGACGAGCCATCATAATGAACGAGAGCATAATCAATAAGGTAACGCCTCCCGCGATCAACATTCCAAGAGTATAGTTTAACCCGCACATCTGTCCTGAGACGAGCAAATAACTCGATGTGACATAAGTCATGACAGAAGCAGGTATAAAAGCAA
>CASDSC010000129.1 GCA_949283215.1 uncultured Alistipes sp.
AACTTATCGATAGCAATGAGACACTTAATCATACTTTCACGCAGTTCCGCGAGTTGCAGCAACGCTGGAAGGAGACGGGCCCCGTACCTCAGAATCGCGTGAAGGACTTGTGGGAAACATACAATTTGTATGTAGAGAATTTCTATAATTTCATCAAGATCAACAAGGAATTACGAGATCTTGATCTGAAGAAGAATTACGAAGCCAAGTTGAGTCTGTGCGAAGAGGCCGATGCGTTGCTTTTGGAGCCATCGGTGGTTACCGCATTCCATAAGTTGCAGAAGTTGCATGAACAATGGAGGGAAACGGGTCCGGTAGCGAATGAATATAAGGAACCGCTGTGGGAGCGTTTTCGTGAGACGAGCACAAAGATCAACCGACGTCATCAGGAGTATTTCGAGCAGATCAAAGAGGAACAGAAACGTAATCTGGAACTCAAGAGTGAACTTTGCGCCAAGACCGAAGAGTTGGCTTCGGGGACTTATCTTACTCGGAAAGAGTGGAACAAGGCATCGGATCGTTTGATCGAGATTCAGAAAGTGTGGAAGACGATCGGATTTGCTCCGAAGAAAGACAATACGAGTATATACGAGCGTTTCCGTGCGGCCTGCGATACCTTTTTCGAACAGAAACGCAAGTTCTATTTGGACGTAAAGACGGAGATGGACCACAATCTCCAATTGAAGAATGAAATATGCGAGCAGGCAGAAGCCTTGAGCCAAAGCAGCGAGTGGAAAAAGACAACCGATGAATTGATCGAACTGCAAAAGCGGTGGAAAACGATCGGTCCGGTGCCCCGTCGTCATGCCGATGCTGTTTGGAAACGTTTCCGTGCAGCCTGCGATGCGTTTTTCGAACGTAAGGCATCTCATTTTTCAACGGTCGATGCTGAACATGAACAGAATCTGCAGCGGAAACGCGAACTGTTAAAGGAGATTGCCGCATACGAGGTGACCGAACGGGAACAGGGGTTCGAAGCGGTGAAAGATTTTCAGCGTCGTTGGACCGAGATCGGTTTCGTTCCTTTGAAGCAAAAGGATGAGATCAATGCGGAATACAAACAGTTGATCGATGGTATATTCGCTATATTGCGCGGCAACGAGAAAGAGCGTCGTATCGAGCGTTTCCGGGGCAAGGTAGCCGGGATCAAGGAAGCCGGAGACAAACGATTGCGCTATGAACGCGATCGCTTGTATAACAAGGTGAAACAATTGGAGGCTGATATCGCGCTGTTGGAGAACAATATCGGTTTCTTTGCCAAGTCGAAAAATGCCGATGCGATGATACGCGATGTACAGGCAAAGATCGAGCGCGCAAAAGAAGAGATGGCTACGACCATTGAGAAGATCAATATTATTGATGCGCAGGGCGAATAGGCCTGAGACCGAAGCGATTCGCGTATTGTGATCGTCATAGGTCCGTTATTAGAGCCTGATCGTCAGGCCAAGCAAGCGAGGAGAGATCATAGGAGTATAAATAATTAAGAGACAAGAACATGTCTGCAACAACAACAAAGAAAGCGAAATATGTATTTGTGACGGGCGGTGTTGCATCGTCTTTGGGCAAAGGGATTATTTCGGCATCGTTGGCCAAATTGCTCCAGTCGAGGGGCTATACGGTCACCATTCAAAAACTGGATCCATATATCAATGTCGATCCGGGCACGTTGAATCCGTATGAACACGGGGAGTGTTATGTTACGGAGGATGGTGCAGAAACGGACCTGGACCTGGGTCACTACGAGCGTTTTACGGGAATCGAGACATCGAAAGCCAACAATGTGACCACGGGCAAGATTTACCAGAGTGTAATCAATAAAGAGCGTCGCGGAGAATTTCTTGGCAAGACCGTTCAGGTTATTCCTCATATTACGGATGAGATCAAACGCCGTATCAAGTTGTTGGGAACCAAGAAGATCTATGATGTTATCATTACCGAAATCGGTGGTACGGTAGGAGATATCGAATCGCTTCCATATATCGAGGCGGTACGCCAATTACGTAATGAATTGGGATATCAGAATACGGCTATTGTCCACCTGACCCTGATTCCTTATATGGCGGCTTCAGGCGAGTTGAAGACCAAACCTACGCAACACTCTGTGAAGAGTTTGCTGGAAAACGGTTTGCAACCCGATGTGCTGGTGCTTCGTACCGAAAAACATATTACCAATGAGGTGCGTAAAAAAGTCGCACTGTTCTGTAACGTGGATACGGAGGCTGTGATCGAGTCGATCGATGTTCCCACGATTTATGAGGTACCACTCAAAATGCTCGAACAGGGTCTTGATTTGGTTATATTGCGTAAGTTGGGGCTTCCAGCCGATCGGGAGCCCGAGTTGACCAAATGGATCGAATTTGTCGATAAGGTGAAACATCCTAAGCGTACGGTCAATATTGCTTTGGTGGGTAAATATACCGAGCTTCCAGATACCTATAAGTCTATCGCCGAGTCATTCATTCATGCAGGGCCTGCTAATGAGGTAAAGGTCAAGTTGCAATATATCAATTCAGAGAAAATCACTGAAAGCAATGTGGGTGAATTGTTGAAGGGTATGTGTGGAGTATTGGTTGCCCCAGGTTTTGGCCACCGAGGTATTGAAGGAAAAATCTCTGCGGTGCGTTATGCACGAGAGAACAAGATTCCGTTTTTTGGTATCTGTTTGGGAATGCAGTGTTGTGTGATAGAATTTGCCCGCCATGTGTTGGGTTATGCCGATGCCAACTCGACCGAGATGGAGAGTACGACCCACCCAGTGATAGACCTGATGGAGGAGCAAAAGGGTGTTACGGAAAAAGGCGGGACCATGCGTTTGGGGGCTTACCCATGCCATTTGGAAAAGGGGACCAAGGTCTATGCCGCATACGGGAAACAGGATATTGCAGAGCGTCATCGTCACCGTTATGAGTTCAACAACAGCTATTTTGACGAATTTGCCAAACACGGGTTGCGTCCGGTAGGTATCAATCCAGACACGAATTTGGTTGAGGTCGTCGAGTTGGCGGACCACCCATGGTTCATAGGAGTGCAGTATCACCCCGAATACAAGAGTACAGTTTCGAAACCCCATCCATTGTTCGTAGCTTTCGTCAAGGCTGCTGTCGAATATTGTGAGAAGGTTTCCCCGAGTTGTACGCAACAGTAGAAAAGCAATGATCCGGTCGGTATGCCACGAGGTGAACCGACCGTTTCTTGTCGATTATATGCGAGATGGCATGAAGTAACAACACAAATTTTGAATAGAAAATAGATGGATAAGAAATCATTGATCGGGTTACTGATCATCGGAGTAATACTTTTCGGTTTTACCTGGTACAATGCGAAAAAGCAGGCCGAATTTGCGGCACAACAGGCGGCCGTCGATTCGATGAATATGATCCAAAACCAGCCGCTCTCAGAGCCCCTTGTGCAAGGCGACCCCAAGGGGGAGATTGTGCCGGTCGAGCAAGGCGATAGTGCATTGCGCCGTCATATAGGATCCTATTTATTTACGGCTCGGAATGCGTCTGAGGAGTTGTATACGATAGAGAACGATTTGGCTCGTTATACGATTTCAAATCGGGGTGGACGGATCGTGTCGGTTGAGTTGAAAGATTATACGACATACGACGGCTCACCCTTGATCATGTTCGAACCCGAAAGTTCGCAGTTCGATTTAAGTTTCTTCATCAAACAAGGTTTTGGTGACAGTCAGATTATCACGGGCGATTACGCCTTCACGACGGACCAACCTCAGACGGTAGTTCTCGGTGAGAATGACGAGGAGAAACAGTTTACCATGCGACTGACAGTTGATTCAGCTTCGTATATAGAATATGTGTATACGATACGCAAGGATAACTATATGGTCGGATTCGCGGTGAATTTTGTGGGCATGTCGCAGTTGTTGTCCAATCAGTCTGATATCGAGATTTTGTGGCGGAATGTAAGCCCACAGAACGAGAAAGGATTTGAGAATGAGAACAATTATACGACCATAGCCTATATGTATCCGGGCCAGGACGATCTGGAGGATCTGGGAATGTCGAAATCGACCAAAGAGGAGAATGTGGATACCAAAATCCACTGGGTCGCTTTCAAGCAACAGTTTTTCTCCTCGGTCTTGATTGCCGATAACGATTTCCAAAACGGAGAGTTGCGGTACAATACGTTCGAACCGGGCGAGGGTAAGATCAAAGATTTTTATGCAAAACTGTCTGTTCCGTTCAGTGCACAGACCCAACGCTGCGATTTTCAGATGTACTATGGACCGAATAAATATTCTGTCCTCAAAAAGTATGACAATGGCATGCAGCGTTTGGTGCCGCTGGGCGGATGGTTAGTCGGTTGGATCAACCGTTGGATTGTGATTCCGGTATTCGATTTCCTTGGTAAATACATTGCCAATTACGGTTTGATCATCTTGTTGTTGACGATCTTTATCAAGATCATTATCGCGCCGTTGACCTACAAGTCCTATCTGTCGTCGGCCAAGATGCGCCTTCTCAAACCCGATATTGATGCGTTGAATGCCAAATACCCGGACCAGAAAGATGCGATGAAAAAGCAGCAGGCGATCATGACGCTTTACAAGGAAGCCGGTGTAAGTCCGATGGGTGGATGTTTGCCATTGTTGATCCAATTCCCTATATTGATTGCCATGTTCCGGTTCTTCCCGGCATCAATCGAGTTGCGTGGAGAACATTTCTTGTGGGCAGACGACCTGTCATCGTATGACAGCATATTGCAGTTGCCGTTCAATATTCCCTTCTATGGAAGCCATGTGAGTCTGTTTGCCTTGTTGATGGCGTTGTCGGTCTTTATTTCATCGAAGATCAATTATTCGCAGACAGCCCAGGCAGGACCTCAATTGGCCGGAATGAAATTTATGATGCTTTACATGATGCCGATCATGTTGTTGTTGTGGTTTAACAACTATTCGAGTGGATTAAGTTATTACTACTTGGTAAGTAACATATTCACGATTGGCCAAACCTTTGCGTTCCGCTATGCTGTGAATGACGAGAAGTTGCATCAACAGATGAAGGAGAATGCCAAAAAGCCTAAGAAGAAGTCTAGATGGCAGCAACGATATGAAGAGTTGCTGAAAGAGCAGCAAAAGCAGCAGCAACAAATGCGAAATCGTCGATAAGAGGTTTCGATAACAGAAGAGGGCTTCCTAATGCATA
>CASDSC010000130.1 GCA_949283215.1 uncultured Alistipes sp.
CGGTGATGATCGCACAAGGGGGGGGAGTGATCGTGAATGTAGCCTCGATTAGCGGTTTGTTAGGCGATTTCAGAGGGTCGCTTTACGGAATGACCAAAGCGGGCGTGATGAGCCTGACTCGGTATATCGCGACGCAGTACGGAAAACAGGGTGTGCGTTGCAATGCCGTTGCTCCCGGCCTGGTGATGACCCCTGCCGCTACCGGAGCCCTGCCCGATAATATACGTGATATTTTCCTGCGGCAGAATGCCGTGCATTATTTGGGCGAGGCGGACGATATCGCCGGGACTATTGCTTTCTTAGCATCCGATGATGCCCGTTATATTTCGGGGCAGATCATTACGGCTGACGGAGGTATGAGTTGTCATAATCCCACGGTGCAAGACATTATCGAGTTGGCGAAAAACAAAGAGTAAGCACGCAGGGGAAAGCATGCGCAGATAGTCATGCACTCATGATCATGCACAGTAACGCGCCGTTAGTAACTTGTGGTTTGGTTGAAACGGTGTGTGAAAGGTGATGTTTCATGTGTTAATGAAGCGATTCGAACGGCGCTGGTCGTACTCTTTGTTATACCGTGCGAAGAATCAGTGCTATCAGGTCTGCGGGTCTGAGCTGTTGTCGCATTGGGCATCTTCCTTACCGTCGGATTGTGTGTATGAGGGGGCTGGAAGTGAATTGGAAGTGGACGGTTCTTCTGCAGCCTGCCGGCGTGCAGTTTGCCGCTCGACTTTCGCAGCCAACCGGATGCCGTATTCATACAGTGCGTACAATGGAATCAGTACCAGGATCAGACTGAATACATCGGGCGGTGTGATGATGGCTGAAAAAATGGCCAAAACCACGATCGTGTGACGCCGGTATCGTTTGAGAAAAGCAGACGTGACAATGCCCATGCGGGCAAGAAAATAGATCAAGAGCGGCAACTCGAATACGATGGCCGACGCGAGCGACACGTTGATGACCGTCGCCAGGTAGGACTGGATATCGATCAGGTTGGTGATGCGGGTACTGGCCGTGTAACCGGATAAAAAGTTGATTGAAAGAGGTACGATTACGAAGTAGCCGAACAGTAAACCAATGAAAAAACAGAGCGAAACATAGCCTACAAAACGCGTGCTCCCTCGACGTTCGGTGGCTGTGAGAGCCGGTTTGACGAATTGCCATAGTTCCCACAGCATGTATGGCGTAACGAGTACGAAAGCCGTGATCAGTGAAATGCGCAGGTGCAGGTTAAACTGTCCGGCCATTGCCGTGTTGATCAGTTCGAGTTGCAGTTGATTGATCTGTAGCGCTTCGATACCGGTAACCGTGGCCAGGTAGCTCAGAAACCGATTGGTTGGAAAATCGGCGGATTGCGGCCCGAAAAGTACCGTGTCGATCACGAAATCTTTCCCCAGAAATGCGAAGATCAGCAAAAAGAACAGTGCGATCCCGCTGCGTATAAGGTGGGGGCGAAGAGCCTCGAAATGTTCGAAGAATGTCATCTGGGAAGGCTCTTTGTGAGAGGTCGACATGGAATCGTATGTTTGGCGATAAATAACGATTGTAGATGAGGCAGGGCGAGGGCCCGAAGCGAGTGGGTGCGGTATCTCACTTGCGTGGGATAGGTCGCATCCGAAATGTTGGTTGGATGGGGCCGGATTGATTCCAATCTGCAGTGAGAGGACGTGTCCTAATGTCGTAATACAGAACCGTTGGTCAGACTCAATCGCTTTCCAACGAACCTTCAGAGGCAGACAGTGATCCGACCGAAACAAACGATATTACGGGACGGGTCGTTCGTTTTGTCTCTCGCAGGTATGGCTGCAGGGAATTCTCTCCCCGTTGGCCCCGGACATTTTAATAGGTTAGGGCGAACTGTATACAGATTCTGCAGATTATAATCTTACCAGAAAGTCAAATTGTATAGTCTGCCCTCGCATAAAATGCGCATTGCGAGGTCAGGCCTTCGATGTCGGATCTGAAGCCTCGCTTTTTTCTGAACTCTCTGTTTTGTCGTTGGTTTTCTCTGCAGTGTAATCTTTGTTCATTGCATCTTTGAATTCGCGGATGCCGCGTCCGGCTCCTCGCATCAGATCGGGCAACTTCTTCGCGCCGAAAAGTACGATGATGAGCACTAGAATCAGAATCAGTTCTGTTGCGCCTATTTTACCCATGGTATGACAGTTTTATGTGTGTTGGATCGTCCGACAAGATAAGAAAGTAATTGCGGATTGCCAAAAAATCAACCGGATGGAATGACCGGAAATTGCCATGAATGTGCAGATTGTTAGACTGTTATCGCTGATTTCCCTGTACCGTTTGCCTGTAGTTTTCAAGGAGGCCAATGTCGCGTAGCGTACTGGTGAACCTGGTTACTGCTGTTGCTGTAAGCGGTTCAGTGCCCGTGCATAGGCCGCAGCATTCCGGTTGTGTTCACTCAGTGTGCGGGCGAAATTGTGGTACCCGGAGAAGTCATCCCGTGCACAGAAATATAGATAGTCATGTGTTTCGGGTTGTAATGTCGCATCGATGGCCCGAATCGATGGCATACAGATTGGCCCCGGAGGAAGCCCCGCATATTTGTAGGTATTGTACGGCGAATCGACCGTTAGGTGGCGGTGTAAGATACGGCGGAGCGTAAAATCTCCCAGCGCGAATTTAACGGTCGGATCGGCCTGGAGGGGCATGCCACAACGCAGACGGTTGAGATAGACCCCGGCGATCCGGGGCATCTCATCGCTTTGTTTGGTCTCTTCGTAGACGATCGAGGCAAGGGTGATCACCTCCTCGCGGGAAAGACCGAGGGCTTGGCGGCGCATTTCGCGCTCATCGTTCCAAAAGCGGTCGTATTCCTGACGCATGCGGCGGACAAAGGAGGAAGGAGTTGTATTCCAATACAATTCGTAGGTATTGGGTATGAACGTGGCCATGAATGTCGGCGCAGTGAAACCTGCTGCTTGTATGAGCGAATCATCACGGAATGCCTCGGCAAATGTCGCTGAATCGGCCTCGAGATAACGGGAAACAATAGCTGCTAGGCGGTCAGTCGTGCGGGCGTTGTTGAAGGTGACCCGGACCGGCGTTTGGGAACCGCTTTGCAGTCGATTGAGCAAAGTGCTGTAGCTCGTGCCTTGTGAAAGACGATAATGCCCTGGACGTAGCTCGTGAAGATCTCGGAGCATTGCAAATCTGCGAAGACGTGCTTCATTGGCTAACATTCCATGAGTAACCAGTGAGTCGATCGCCCCGTCGAGCGTCCCTCCGGTCGGAACATACAGGGAACCTTCTTCTGTGATGGCGGTCCGGAATCTGTAATTGTATATGGTCAGGCCGCCCCATAACCCAATGCATAGAATGGAGGCGAGCAGAATGATCGTGAGGGCTTTGCGTCTCTTGCGTATCATGTGTCCTATGGTTTGTCGCGGTTCGAAGATAGAACGTTCTGAAAAAAAATAAAAGTCTGTCAGCGTATTTTCCGTAAATTTGCTTACTTTTGTGCGGGGTAAGTCTTACACGACCAGCTCCCGCTCAACTCCCCCAGGGTCGGAAGGCAGCAAGGGCAGGCGGTTGTAGCGGTGCGATGTAAGTAGCTTACCCCTTTTTTGTTTCCTGCTGTGAACTGGGGGGCGAGTGGATGAGATCGTATAGGATGGATGCGTGGGATCGGTGAAAGTCGATGGGCCCATGCGGTTTGAATGTTATGCAGAATCAGTGCGGTGGTATGCATTTGCAGATCGAATGCTATCGGCAAGTGATATGCTACAATATAAAATATACAAGCGGTACCTTTGTGGGTACCGCTTGTTGTAGAAACGTATTCTTCGTTTTAGAAACTGAGTTTGACTCCGGCGTCAAAACCTGCCCCCAATAAGGGATAGAACGGCCCGTAAAGGTAGAGTTTGCTTCCTGTGAGGTTGGTGCCGTTGACGTAAATGCCGAATCGTTTGCTGATGTTATATTGCAATTCGAGATTCAGCTCAAATTGAGGAACGATGCGTGCGTCACCCCAACTGTGAAGACCATCCGGAACCATGCGGTCAGAAGTGACGAGCCATCGTGTCGTTCCGTATACTGTGCCTTGCAAATGCGCGATGAATTTATCCCGGTAGTTGTAGCGGATCCCCAGAGATCCTTCGAAATTGGGCATGCCGCTCGCTATGTCGGATCCCGCGCATAATGATTCTGCGTCATACTTGACCTTGGTCCACCCGAAATATTGGAATGAGGCCGTTAGATCGAATGCTCCCGATATGCGGCCCGAAATATCACCACCTACACTCCATAAATGAGCATCGATGGTCTCTGCCATATTCAGCGCCGGATCGAATTGAAGCAAACTCGTGATAATGTTCAGATCCTTGTAAATCGAGAAACCTCCGAAAAATTTGTAAGAGAAAGCGGTCCCAATGTCGCCCCGAATACCGACGCGACCGTCATAGACTGCTGTATTGGCGGCGGTCGAAAACGCATACAGATATGGATTCAAACGTGACGCCGTACGGAGACCTCCCGTGTATAGTCGGCCATCAATATCGAGGTAGGGTACGAATCGTCCTTCGAATGCGTCGAGTTGCATCTTGAATTTCGGAAAGAAATAACTCGAATTGCTGGTCCTGCTTTGGGACAGTTTCACTTCTTCGCGCGTGTAGGCATATTCGCATCCTAAGGTAAAACCGAAGGCTTGACCGACCAATTCATAAACTGGGGCTATGCGGTAGATCTGTTGGGAAAGAGCTGTCCCTTTCAGATACGATTCCCTGTATTCATCACGTTCCGCTGTCGATTTGACATATTCGAAAGAGCCCTGCAACATGAGTAAGTGCCTATCCGAAAAACGTTTGCCGATCTCGAGGAACGGATGGATATTGATCTCTTTATTGTTGTAGTGATCGAAGAAATAATAACCTTTGGATCCGAACCGGAAATTGAAATAGGAGAGATCGGTAAAAGGTGTTCCGAATACAAGAGAGGCTTGTAACGTATTATAGGTCTGGCGGTAATCCGGGAACAGATCGGCGACTGCCGAGTCGGGTGTCGCTCCATAGCGAGAAACGAGACGGTAGTCATAACTCAGGTCTCCTCCGACCATCATCCGACCGAAACGATGTTCTCCGTATATGCCTGCGCGATTGTAGGAGTAGGGGGCATACTGAGAAATGTTGGCCGTATTGGTGATATCCGAGAATGACCCGTAATGGTTGAGGTAGGCGCCCAAGGTGCCACGACCCCGCATTTCGGGCGAGTAGTTGAAATCGAGCACGCTGCGCAGCGGGTAACCCAGGCCGGCTTTGAGATAAAAGGGCGTGAGCGGGCGGTAAACCGATGCATCAACCTCTGCCGCACGGATCGGTGCCACCTCGAATCCGTAACTTAGCGGATTGGGCCGGATTCCGTAACGCAATTCGGGACGAAGTGCAACGGTATCTGTAAAGTTGGGTGTCGTATTGAGTTTTGTGGCGGTGCGGAGCGTGGGCTCGAATTCGCGTGTTACCTCCATACTCCGATTGAGCTCGTCTTGCTGGGCTCGTGCCGTAATGCCCATGACAAGCATTATGCCGAATATCAGGATCTTCTTCATAATCGATCTCGTAGTTATTGCTGCAATGCGTTAATTTTTTCCCGGGCTTCGTCGATCACCCCGTCCGAAGTGTCGCCGTAACCGTCGATGATACTCTGGTAGGTTGCGCGGGCTTGGAATGCGTCACCGTCCTTGGCGTAAATATCACCCAAAATTAGGAACGATTTCGCTACCCAATAGGTGTGCGGTGAACTCTGCTCGGACAGCGTGAACACCTCCTGCTCGGCCTCTTTATACTTGCCGTCCTCGAAGTGCATCTGGATCAGACGGAATTGTGATTCGGCTCCTTCACGACTCTTCGATTCGACAGCCACCTTCCGGTAGTACTCTTCCGCTTGAGTCCGGTGACCTTGGGCCGCGAAACTCTTCGCTTTGGCAAAATTGGCATTGCGTGTCAGTTCGCCGGTTACGAAAGGTGAGGCGATCACTTCATCGGCGGCGGCTTGTATCAGGTTATTGTTCCCGGTGGCCGTAGCCGATGCAAGATAGCCGGCGAGTGCTTCGGTAACGGTTGTAGCCTCTGAAGCTGTCTGGCTCAACCGTTTGTATTTCTCTGCGGCTTGTTCATATTGTTGGTTGGCAAAATTGAGTTTCGCTCCTTGTTCAAGGGCACGGATCGTGAAGGGGTTGGTATACATCCCGATGACCTCTTCGAAAGCGACGAGTGCTTCGGCGGGTTTGTCAAGTCGGAGGTTGCAATCCCCAATGTAATAGTATGCATTGGGTTTATAGGCGCCGTTCGGATAGTGGCTGATGTAGCTCTCCATAAGCGGCAGACTCTTGGCTGCATCGCCGCTCAGATAAACCCGCTCGGCCGCTGCAAAAGTAAGCGAGTCGCGTTCGGTGACCGTCGCATTCGTTTCGATACCTGCCGTTTTGGCGTAATCGAAATAGGCGTCCACTTCATTCTGATCTACATAGATGTTGCGAATGCCGAGCAATGCATCTTTGGATTGTGGTGAAGCCGGCGCTTTGGCTACAGCCATCTTATAATATTTTAACGCTTCGTCGTTTTGACCCATATTCTGATAGATCAGACCCAGTTCGGTCAGCGCACTCAAGTAGAATGGCGATTGGGGATATTGGGCGATCAGGCGTTTGAGAATCGTTGCACCGTCTGAAAAACGTTCTTGTCCCAAATAGGTCCGACCCAGTTCGAACATCGCGTTATCTACGTAATCGCCTTTCCCCGTTGAGATGATGTCAAGAAGACTTTCGATCTTGCGTGCCGGACGGTCGACAAGACCCAACATCATCGCGCGTTGAAAACGCGAATAATCGGCCTCGGGTGTGCCCAGTTCTGCGGCCTTGTCATACTCTTCGATGGCTTGCCAATATTTGCGGTCTGCCATGCTCAAATCGCCCAAACGATTGTAGGCATCGGCCCGGAAACGATCCCGCGTCGGGTAGACGGATAGAAAACGCGTGAATGATTCGCGGGACGGAGCAAGCTGTTCCGTATTGAAATAACAATACCCTAGATTGTAATTGGCCATGCGGTTTTCCGCCTCGGTCCGGGGCGATACGGTTACATATTCCTTGTAGTAGGGGATAGCTTTGCGATAGTCTCCTTTGCGGTAGAATACTTCCCCCATCCAATATTTGGTCAGGGCTGTATATTTCGCAGTATAGGGATTCTGGAGCGATATGTTGAAAAATTCGAGCGCTTTGTCCATGTCCCCTGCGGTGAAATGTTCGAGCGCACGGTAGTATGTGATCTTTTGCAACGCTGCTTTCACATTGTTGTCCGGATCCTTCATCTGGCGAATCGCCTCATAGGCCGCGTCGTAGTTGTGCGAGTTGAAATAGGCGGCCAGCAGGCATTCGCGCGCTTCACCGATCCGTGGCGAGGTAGGATAGTCGTTGACGTAGCGAGTCAGAATCTTGATCGCTTCTCCGAATGCACCGCCTCCGAGTTCATATTGAAGTTTGCCGTAATTGAACAGTGCGTCTTCGGTAATGTTGGGATCGTATGTGCTGCTGGCGGCCAGTGAGAACGACTGCATGGCCCGTTGCTTGTCGCCCAGACGGAGGTAGCAATCGGCCATATGGTAGCAGGCATTTTGGCTTAATTCGTCATCCTGGCCGCACACTTGACTCAGATCGGCTGCAGCGGCTTCGAACTGACTGGTCATGTAACGGCTGTATCCGGTCAGGTAGAGTTCGTTGCGACCCATTTCGCCTCCGTTGTCGGCATAGAACTGGAGATAACTAAGGGTTTGGTCGTAGTCTTTCAAGTGAAACCATGACTCGCCCACGATACGGGCGATCTCGGCTCGCCGGTAATCATCCACTTTACCCAACAGCGTGGGGCCATGTTCTACTACGTAATCATAATTGCCTTGCAAAAACTCGATCTGAAGCAAATAAAACGGGACCAGGGGCTCATAGACCGGATCGTCGGCCACTGCCAAAAAACCTTCTTTTGCTTTGCCGTAATTGCCCCGTGTATATTCAATGTATGCTGTATAATAGGTGGCATGCGGTGCATATACCGAACGGGTGTCGACTCCTGCAAATGCCTGGTAGGCCTCGTCGTACCGGTCGGTCATAAATAGTGCGTGACCCCGTTTGTAATTATATTCATCAGTTTTGAGCCTGTCTAGACTGTATGGATCAATTTCTGCGTACAGGTCCGAGGCGCGGGCGTAGTCTCCTTCTCGATAATATTCACCCGCTAATGCGAAGCGTACGTCGTTTGTATAGATCGTATGTGGGTAATCTTCGAGAAAACGATTCAAAAGTTGCATCGCGTTGTCCTGACCAAGTTCGGCTGCACAGAGTGCAATGTGGTAGGCGATGCGTGTGTCGTAGCCCTGCGCGTCGGTTGGAAGCAACGATTGGGCTCGCCGGAACTCGGCTTGGGCCGCGCCATATTTCTCTTTCTCGAATAGTGCGAGGCCTTTGTCGTAGGCGCTGCGTACTTCGCGCATACCCGGGGTGACCGGATTTTGTGCACAAAGTTCGGTGGTGGCGAGGACGACAGACAACAAAGTAACGATGATTCTGTGCATAAACCAATGAAATTTACGCCCATGGGGCATGTGTGAAAATTCCCAAGATGCGGTTCTTAGATGTTGTAAAACGGCCGAAGCCGCTTACGGGGCGAAAATACAAAAAATATCCATACAGAATCTTTTCGGGGGAGGAAAAAGAGGTTTGTTGTGATGGGGCGGTGATTGGGAACGATCTTTGTTGTATATTCTGTACCAGGCGGGTAGATTTTGTGTGATGGTGATGGGGAGAGGTATGGCGTGGGAGAAAGTAACTTGAATGAGAAGTAGGTAAGTGTGAGAAGGGAAATTATAAAATGGAAAGGTCTCCATGGGATTGAATATATGATTTAGAAACAATATAATATGAAAATAGTAGTAGAAAATAAAGATGGTGCGTTTGTCCCTGTGCAGGAAGAGGTTTCCTGTCGCGATATGGGGCCCAAGATGTTGTTGTTATATGCTTTGGCTAAATGCGCATCGATGACCTTGTTTGCTTTGTTGGAAAAAATGCGCGTGGAGTTGAAGGAGTATCGGATTGAGGTGAGCGGAACGCTTTCAGATGATCCCCCGGTGGGGAAAAGTCATTTTGTTTCGATGAGTGAGGTGTTTGTGGTGGGGGTGGCGGATGCTGCAGATACGAACAAAGTGATTTCTGCCGTACGGATGACTCATGAAAAATATTGCGGAGTGTCGTTGATGATGCAACGTATCGCTCCAGTTGCATGTAGGGTCGTTGTCAATGGTCGAAGTACCGTCGTCAGCGCACCCCATACCGTAACTGCTCCGCTTGAATAATATCCGAAAGGGAATGTTCGTGGCGAGGTGAAGGCTGACGTGATGAGGTGGGCCGGAGTGTAGGCGATAAATTGTGCGCAATTCCTGGTGATACAATGGAACCGTGCCGTAATGTGTCGTTTGTTGAGATCGGATTAGAGTAGTGGGGAGAAAAGACGCGAAAACGATTCGTATATACTGTGACGGGCTGGACGAGCTTCCCATGTCTCTGGTGTCACGAGTTCGCATTCGTTCAAATCATCGATGAAATCTGATTCGAGACGTGCCGTGACCGTCGAATCATACATGATGGCTGAAACCTCGAAATTATCGTCGAAGCTGCGGATATCCATATTGGCACTACCGACTGAACTGAAAGTGCCATCGATCATGATCAGTTTTGAATGGTTGAATCCTTTTTTATACAAATAGATTTTGACTTTTGCGTCAAGTAATTCGCTGATGTAAGATCGGGAAGCCCAATAAACGATACGACTGTCTGAGCGGCTTGGAATCATGATGCGTACATCGATTCCGCTCAATGAAGCCACTTTGATTGCCGTGAGGATAGCTTCATTCGGTAAAAAATAGGGCGAGGCGATGTAAATGTGATGTTGGGCCCGGGTGATGGCGGCAAAAAATGCTTGCATGATTGAAGCCCAGTCGGAGTCAGGACCAGAAGTGACGATTTGCATCAGGCACTCTTCTTTGATCCGCACGCGGGGAAAATATTTGGCCGCATTATCGAGTTGGCGTCCGCTGACAAAATACCAATCCGTGAGAAAAACCGATTGCAACATCCGTGCTGCTTCTCCTTCGACTCGTAGATGGGTGTCGCGCCAGATACCGAGTTTCTTGCTCCGACTCATGTATCGTTCCGCTATGTTGATTCCTCCCGTGAAAGCAATGGATCCGTCGACTACCACTATCTTGCGGTGGTTCCGGTAGTTGATCTTACTGGTGAGCCATGGAAATGCTACAGGCATAAAGCATTGGGTTTCAACACCGGCTTTACGCATGTGGCGGATGAACTTGGGACTAAGACCCCAGCTGCCTACATCGTCATAGATGAAACGTACTTCGACTCCTGCAGCTGCTTTTTGCATCAAAATGCCTGCGATCAGTTTACCCAGTTTGTCGTTGGCGAAAATGTAGTATTCGAGATGTATAGATGATTTGGCTCCTTTGAGTGCTTCTATAATGCTGGAGAACGTCTCTTTACCGTTGTATAACAGAGTTACCTTGTTACGTACTGTAAGAAGGGATTTGCTATTATTCAGCAGTAGGGTGATAATGTCCCGGTTGTCTGCGATCAGGCGTTTTTGTAGAACATTATTGTCATTGATTTCTCCTAACTGTTGTTCGGTCATCCGCTCGAGTTGTTCTTGATCCCGTAGTTCCTTCCTGTTGAACAACTTTTCTTTCCTGTGGTTGCGTCCGAAAACAATGTATAGAATGAAGCCTGCGACGGGAAGTAAGGCAATGACCGTGATCCATGCCAATGCTTTCACCGGATCACGTTTGTCGTGGATGATCACTGCGATGGTGAAAGCCACGAACAAAACATAGACCAAGGTAAGGATCGCTTTGAGGTCTGTTAGTAAAAAGGTCGCAGGAGAAAATGCCATAGGCGTCCAATATCGATAATGACAAATATACGAAAATATGCTAAGATTCTGCTGTTGGTATGGATGGCAATAAAGGATAGATTGATATAGAGGGCGGTAAATATGGTCATGTGGTTAAAGGTAGTTTGTCGGGGAAAATTAAGAGTAACCTGCTGTCGCAAGCAATGTCGTTGAGTTGGAGTTGTAGTTTGGACTCGATATGTCGATATAGGTAGCTTGCTCGTGTGGGGAAGGCGAATAATATCGAAATAATTTGTTTTCTCAGAAAATCTGTTTATCTTTGTTTGCAACACGGAAGAGTTCTGGTTCGTTATGGACCAGGATTCTTTCTTTTTACTTTTGTTACGAATAAATCACTGAAATTTTATCGCTATGGCATCGAAAGTAACCTATCTGACGGAAGCCGGTTATCAAAAACTCAAACAGGAACTCGAGCATATGCGTTCGGTGGAACGGCCTGCCATTTCGGCGATGATTGCCGAGGCGCGCGATAAGGGTGACCTGTCGGAAAATGCCGAATATGATGCGGCTAAAGAAGCTCAAGGAATGTTGGAAATGAAGATTGCCAAACTGGAGGCAACCATCGCGAATGCCCGTATCTTGGATGAGTCGCGAATCGATACCAGTTCGGTACAGATTCTCAATAAAGTGACTTTGAAAAATTTGGCTACAGGAAAAATTGTTGAATATACTCTGGTGTCTGAAAATGAGGCCAATTTAAAGGAGGGTAAATTGTCTATCGGTACCCCGATTGCCAAGGCCTTGTTGGGAAAACGGAAAGGAGAAGAGGTTGATGTGACTGTCCCTGCCGGGGTGCTGCGTTTTGAAATTCTCGATATTACCCTGTAAATTGAAGTTACGCGTAATCCTCCGAGATTGCGTATAGTCTGATAATGCATAGGAGAGACATAAGTTACATGTCTCTCCTGTTTTTTTGCGGTCCAGTCAAGCAGGTGGGCGTAAGATACGTTATGAAGAAGATAATGTGACAGTAGATTACGCTTATAAAAAAAGCGAAACCCTTTGTCTTGGGTTTCGCTTTTTTGTAAAGTGTAGAGAATGTATACTACAAAGCTTTGATCTCGTGGAGAATTGCATTGGTTTTGCGTACGGCTTCGGCACTCTTGGCCAATTGAGCTTTCTCTTCGTCAGTCAACTCGATTTCTACTACCTTTTCCATACCGTTCTTACCGATGATGGCAGGAACTCCAATGCAAATATCGGTCATGCCGTATTCGCCTTCGAGCGATACGCATGATGGAATCATCTTCTTCTGATCACGCAGGATAGCTTCTACGACCGAAGCTGCGGCTGCTCCCGGAGCATACCATGCAGAAGTTCCCAACAATGCTGTCAGAGTCGCACCACCGACCATTGTGTCTGCTGCAACTTTCTTCAGCGTCTCAGCATCGGCAAAGTTGCTGACCGGCATTCCTTTATATGTTGCTTTGCTCAACAGCGGAATCATGGTCGTGTCGCCATGACCACCGATTACCATACCTTCTACTTCGTTGATATTGGCTCCTAGTGCTTTGCTCAGGAAATATTTGAAGCGAGAGCTGTCTAGTGCACCACCCATACCGAAGACACGGTTACGAGGAAGTCCGCTTACTTTGCCTGCCAGGTAAGTCATCGGGTCCATCGGGTTGCTGACGATCAAGATGATGGCATTGGGAGAGTATTTCAGAATGTTTTCTACAACACCTTTTACGATGCCTGCATTTACGCCGATCAACTCTTCACGAGTCATACCCGGTTTGCGAGGCATACCCGAGGTGATCACTACCACGTCAGAATTTGCTGTCTGGGCGTAATCATTGGTAACGCCCACCATATTCGTGTCGAAATCGAGTAATGTCGAGGTTTGGCAAATGTCCATGATCTTGCC
>CASDSC010000131.1 GCA_949283215.1 uncultured Alistipes sp.
CATTCGATCGTTGCGGGTGGTTTCGAACTGATATCGTAGACGACGCGGTTGATCCCTTTGACTTTATTGATGATGTCGTTCGACATTTTTGCAAGGAAATCGTAGGGGAGGTGAACCCAGTCTGCAGTCATGCCGTCCGTTGAGGTGACAGCCCGCAGGGCCACGCAATTTTCATAGGTCCGTTCATCACCCATGACACCTACGGATTGTACCGGCAACAACATGACACCGGCTTGCCAAACCTTGTCGTAAAGTCCGTAATCGCGGAGCCCGTCGATGAAGATCTTGTCGGCTTCTTGTAAAATACGCACCTTTTCTGCCGTTACTTCGCCGAGGATGCGGATGCCGAGGCCTGGGCCGGGGAAGGGGTGGCGTCCAAGAATCAGATCTGAGATCTGAAGTTGACGGCCCACACGGCGTACCTCGTCTTTGAAGAGCAGGCGTAACGGCTCGACGATCTTGAGATTCATCTTTTCGGGCAGTCCACCTACATTATGATGTGATTTGATAGTGGCAGAAGGTCCGTTGACCGACATTGATTCAATGACGTCGGGATAGATCGTACCTTGAGCCAACCATTTAACTTCTTTGAGTTTCTGAGCTTCCTCGTCGAATACCTCGATGAAATCGCGGCCAATGATTTTCCTTTTTTGTTCGGGATCGGTGACTCCTTTAAGATCGGAGAGGAATTTGTCCCCAGCTCTGACCCCGATGACATTCAAGCCCATGTTTTTGTATGATTCGAGTACGGTCTCAAATTCATTTTTACGCAACAGGCCCATGTCGACGAAAATACAGGTCAGATTCTCACCGATTGCTTTGTGCAACAATACGGCTGCAACTGACGAATCGACGCCACCCGAAAGTCCGAGGACTACTTTGTCGTTGCCCAATTTTTCCCGCAATTCTTTGACGGTTGTTTCGACAAACGATTCCGGCGTCCAACTTTGGCTGCATCCGCAGATCCGGGCGACGAAATTTTCGAGCAAGGTTTTGCCTTCAGTCGAGTGGAACACTTCGGGATGGAATTGAATGCCCCAGGTTTGTTCGTTTTCGATCTGGTAGGCAGCGGCCCGAACGTCGTCTGTGCTGGCAATAATGCGGAAATTGTCAGGGATGTGGGTGATTGTATCGCCATGAGACATCCAAACCTGCGTGCGTGGAGAGAGCTGTTTGAACAAAGGATTGTTCAATTCGCCTATCGAGAGCATGGCACGTCCGTATTCACGGGTTTTCGAGGGTTGAACCTCACCTCCGAAATGTTGGGCCATGTACTGTGCACCGTAACAGATGCCGAGTAACGGCAGGTGTCCTTTGATGAGCGAAAGATCGATCTGCGGAGCTTCCGCATCACGTACCGAGTAGGGACTACCCGAAAGAATCACTCCTTTGACGGAAGCATCGAGTTCCGGGCATTTGTTGTACGGGTGGATTTCGCAATAAACGTTGAGTTCACGCACACGTCGCGCGATGAGTTGCGTGTATTGCGATCCGAAATCAAGAATTAATATTTTCTCCTGCATAGCACGTAGGGATTAATCGCGTACCGTAGCGCCAACCTGGCGCTCGAATTGTTTAATAAATCCGGTCATCGTTTTATCGATTACCGCGTCGGTCAATGTTTGGTTCTTGTCTTCAAGGATGAAACTGAGAGCATAGGATTTTTTGCCTTCGGGCAATTTGTCTCCTTCGTATACATCGAAAAGGGATACACTCTTGAACAATTTCTTTTCGGTGCTGAATGCGATGCTCCGAAGTTGTCCGAACGTAACGTCTTTATCGACGAGCAGCGCCAAATCGCGTTTTACTTCGGGGAATTTCGAAAGTTCTTCGGCTGTTACCTTGTGTTTTTTGGTCATACGCATCAGTGCATCGAAATTCATCTCCATGTAATATACAGGCGCCTTGATATCGAACATTTTGCGAATCTTAGCCGATACGATACCGATTTCGAACAGTTTTTTGCCTGCCTTGAATTGCACCGCTTCGCTGTATAAATCGGATGCCAACGGTTCGCAGGCCAGCCGGTAAATATCCTGGCCGAACCGACGAAGAATTTTCTCGGCCATTGCCTTGATCGAGAAATAGTTCGACGGAGTAGCCGGCGTATTCCATGATAGAGTGTGGGTAGTGCCGGTTACCAATAATGCAAGTCGTCCCTCTTCTTCATAGGGAGCCAATCCTCCGGCCTCAGCTTTTTCGGCGTGATAGCTGTAACAGTTACCGAATTCGTATAGCTTGAGGTTTGCGTTTTTGCGATTGGTATTGAGAGAGACAGCCTCCAGTGCATTGAACAACAGGGTTTGACGCATGACATTCAGGTCGTTGCTCAATGGGTTGAGGATTTTTACGCAGCGTTCTGCCGGATAAGATGTCAACTCTTCGTAATAGGCTCCGCGCGTGAGCGAATTGCTCATAATTTCGGTAAAACCGTTCGAAGTGAGGAAATCAGCTACACTGTTCGTCAATTTGTCTTTGTCAGGACTTGGAGCATAGGACAGGGTTGAATTGACATGCTGTGGAATCTCAACATTGTTGTATCCGTAAATGCGGAGGATATCTTCGATCAGGTCGGCTTCGCGGCGTACATCGACCCGGTAGGTTGGAACCGCCACCGAGAGTGTATCGGCTGTTTCCCGTTCGATTTTGACTTCGAGCGATTCGATGATTTTTTTGACGGTCTCTTCCGGAATGGTTTTACCGATCAGTGCATTGATCCTGTCATAACTGATCTCGAAACGGAATGGTTCGATGGGTGCAGGATAGATGTCGGTGATTTCGGAACTGATCGTGCCGCCGGCAATCTCGCGGATCAGCAAAGCAGCGCGTTTGATTGCATACACTGTAATTTCGGGATCCGTACCGCGTTCGTATCGAAATGAGGCATCAGTGTTCAATCCGTGGCGTTTGGCGGTCTTTCGTACCCATACGGGGTTGAAATAGGCGCTTTCAAGGAAAACATTGGTTGTCGTTTCCGTGACGCCCGAATCCAATCCACCGAATACTCCTGCGATACACATCGGCCGTACGGTATTGCAGATCATCAGATCCTGTGCCGAGAGTTTGCGTTCCGTGCCGTCGAGCGTAACAAAGGGTGTACCTTCATCACAGGTACGTACCACTACGCGCCCTCCTTCAATTTTGTCGGCATCGAAAGCGTGCATGGGTTGCCCCAGTTCGTGCAAAATGAAATTGGTTACATCGACTACGTTATTGTGTGGGTTGAGCCCGATTGCACGCAACCGTTTCTGGAGCCATTCGGGTGATGGACCGACTTTGACATTGGTAATAGTCAGACCCGTGTATCGCGGTGCAGCCTCTTCATTTTGTACTTCGATTTCAGTGGCTCGGTTGTGATTGTCGACGGTAAACGCACTGACATCGGGACGGATGAGCCGTACCGGATAACCGTTGGCTTGCAACCATGCGGCCAAATCTCGAGCTACGCCGTAGTGCGATGCCGCATCGATCCGGTTGGGCGTAAGCCCGATTTCGAAAATCACATCGTTGTCGAGCTGCAGCCAATCGCGGGCAGGGGTACCTGCTGGAGCGGCAGAGTCGAGTACCATAATGCCTTCATGGTCGGTTCCGATCCCCAGTTCATCCTCTGCGCATAGCATGCCCCAGGACTCTATGCCGCGAATTTTGCTTTTTTTGATTTTGAAGCCATTTTCTTCTCCGGTCGGATAGAGTGTTGTACCAACGGTAGCGACGAGCACTTTTTGTCCAGCAGCAACATTGGGAGCTCCACACACGATTTGGAGCGGTTCGCCGGTTCCGATATTGACGGTCGTCAAGTGTAGCTTGTCTGCATCGGGATGTTTGTCACATGTCAGCACTTCACCGACTACGACACCCTCGAGGCCTCCGCGGACCGATTCGACGTGTTGGATGCCTTCGACTTCGAGGCCTATGTCGGTGAGGATACGGGCGATCTCATCTGGTGTGAGATCGGTATCGAT
Organism: uncultured Alistipes sp.; assembly: GCA_949283215.1. GTDB lineage: Bacteria > Bacteroidota > Bacteroidia > Bacteroidales > Rikenellaceae > RGIG1874. The sequence continues at coordinate 3,963 of CASDSC010000131.1, forward strand.
ATACTGTTTAAGCCAGTTGTACGAGATGTTCATTTTCGCGATGGATTAAAAAACCTGCGAAAGATACGAAAAAGTTGTCAGATATGAAATGGGAATAGTGTGAAACCACTATTTTACATCGATCGGTATAGGTGTTACGAGGTGAATAGAAGGTTGCGAAAGGAGCGTTACTGAGGGTAACGCTCCTGGATGGTGAACTATGGCTTTGTTTTTTTGAATTAGAAGTTGCCGTTGTGTGGCCGGGAACAAAGCCTGTGTGATGAGATTCTGGGAGGATGTCTGTCTAAAGACCTGTGATTTTTTTGATGTCGTTCAGTTTGTTGAGCGCTTCGATCGGGGTCAAGGAATTGATGTCTAAACCCTTGATCTCGTCACGGATTTGCTTGAGGACCGGGTCGTCGAGTTGGAAAATACTCAGTTGCATGGCTTCGCTTCCGTGTTGTGCGACGGCAGGGACTTTTGTGGTGTTGTCGGCCGTATTGCCCCGGTGAGCGGCTTCCATGTCTTTCAGTATTTTTTCTGCCCGGGACGTGACACTAGCAGGCATTCCGGCGAGTTTTGCCACATGGATACCGAATGAGTGTTCGGTGCTTCCTCGTTGGAGTTTGCGGAGGAACACAACATTTTTGTCAATCTCTTTGACCGAGACGTTGTAATTTTTTACGCGGTCGTAGAGGGCTTCCATTTCGTTCAGTTCGTGATAATGGGTGGCAAACAGCGGTTTGGGATGGGCCGTGGGATGCTGATGCAGGTATTCGACCATGGCCCACGCGATTGATATGCCGTCGTATGTACTCGTGCCTCGACCGATTTCGTCGAGCAAAACGAGACTGCGAGCTGAAATGTTGTTCAGAATGCAGGCGCTTTCGAGCATCTCCACCATGAACGTCGATTCGCCTTGGGATATGTTGTCGGACGCGCCGACGCGGGTAAAGATTTTATCGACGATACCGATGTGGGCCGCATCGGCCGGCACGTAACTTCCCATTTGAGCCATCAGGACGATCAGCGCGGTCTGACGCAACAGAGCCGATTTACCCGACATGTTGGGGCCGGTGATCATTACGATTTGTTGAGTCTGATCGTCAAGGTAGATGTCGTTCGGGATGTATTGTTCGCCAACGGGCATGAGGGTTTCGATGACCGGATGACGTCCTGCTTTGATGTCGAGGATGAGACTGTCGTCGATCACCGGACGGCAATATCCCCGGTCGACGGCGATCGCGGCGAACGACAGCAGGCAGTCGAGGCGGGCGATGGCGGCAGCATCTCGCTGAACCGCGGGGATCGAGTCGATCAGAAACTGCACTACCTCATTATATATA
>CASDSC010000132.1 GCA_949283215.1 uncultured Alistipes sp.
CTGCTGCGCTTCTAATAATCTTCGGCGCGCATTGTGAGTGATTGGATTATTGGCTTTTGCAAGAGCCATCACTTCCTCCAATGAAATTGAGACATAGGGTGCTTCTTCAGGGATAGTTACCTCCACGACAACATGATCATTGAACCCTAAATAATTGCGCAGATCGCACATTTTTTGGTCATAATCTTGCCGTGCTATGACAACACCTGCAGATGCATTTAACTTACCAAGTTTGAGTTGTTGCAGATCATTATCAGAAATCAAACCAAGATGTTTTTTCCCCAGGGCGATATCGTATAACTGCGTAGCATTTTGTAATGTTTGTTCTGCAATATCACGATTCACCATAGAAAGTAATAAGTTAAAATAATATTGAATCGTGCGCATAGAAACCATTTCCATATTCACGGCAAATTGCTGCTGTGCTTCTTTATATCGTTCAGGTTCAATCTTAGTCGCCCACCATAAAGGTCTATCGGTAATCAGAGGTTGTTCCAATGTGATACTGGCAGGAACACTCAACCAATTGGTATTTTTGTTTCCATCCAGTTCGTCCAGACGCTGCAGTTGTGATTGCACTAAGACACGTCCCCCGGTATAAGGAATATTCTGACTGAGAGATAAAGCAATGTTTTCAGAAATGTTCCGGCTCGGTATAAAAATATACGTACCATCTTCTTTTTGATATTCTGTCAATAGCCGGTTCAAACTGGGGAGTGTTCCTTCAAACGTTAGTGATGGAAGCATATCTGCTTTATAGTTTCTGAACTCCCAATAAGATACCCGCATCTGGTCCTTGGCAACCATAGCATCCAATGATTGCTCTGAAGCAATATCTAATGCCTCTGATAAACTCAATTTATAAGTTGTTACCGAATGTGGTTGAGCATAACAGATAGTAACTGCAAAAACACACGCTATACAATAATAAGCTCTCTTACCTATACAGATTAATACATTCATGTCCTTGCAGTAAATTTGATTCACCAGTTTGCGAATCAATCATGTAAACCGTGCTAAACAATAACAAGTTACAAAAAAATGCAGTAACCTACAAATAAAAATTTTAAAATGTTTTCTAAGAGTATCCTTTATCTCATTTACATATATTTGCATATAACAGGGGAATGGCTGTATATTTCTACAACTAATAATATAACACATGGGATTTGTCTCTTTTATAAAACAATTTTTGACTTCAAACTTTAAAACTTCGTCGACAGCTAATCCCGAGACAGCAAATTCCAGTGCAGAATATAGGCAAGCGGCGACCTTCAACAAAGCGTTTGCCGATTTGTTGGCACAAGACCAATTCATTGCACGAAGCGACTACAAAGTGCTTGTTGAGTCATACCGGGATGCCTGGAATCTTTTCGAAACATTGGATCATTCGGGTGTTTTGGAGGAGTATATCACGAAACACAAACTCGATGCTTCGCAAATCGCAAAATTTCGCAAGACATACGCCGAAATCAAAGACCTTCCAACGGAATCTCCTACGATCAAGAAACACAATGACGCTTTTATAGCCCGTCATTTAGAGTCAGAAAAAGCCTATCTGGATCATATTCTCAAGGCGTGTGACCCTGCCATATTGCTTGATCGGGAACAACGCGAAGTCGTATTGTCGGAGGAGGATCACACCTTGGTGATTGCGGGGGCAGGGGCCGGTAAAACTACAACCGTGGCCGCTAAGGTTCGTTATCTGGTGGAGAAACGAGATATTGATCCCCGCAAAATTCTGGTCATCTCATTCACCAACAAGGCTGTCGATGAGCTGCGCGAACGAATCAATCATAATTTGCGCATAGCCTGTCCGATTACAACGTTTCATTCAATCGGATATACTATTTTGCGACAGGGAGAGGAGGAACGCAAGAAAATCGTGGATGGTGGTTTCCTGTATACAGTCATCAATACCTACCTCAAATCGGTTGTGCTTCAAGATCCCGCGATGGTGGATAAACTGATCCTCTTCTTCGGGTCGTATTTTACAGCTCCTTATGAGGGAGACAAACTCAATGAATATTTCCAGTTTATCTCGAAAGCCGATTTCTCGACCCTAAAGAGCAATCTGCATGAATATGTCAAGCAAATTGTCGATCGAAAGACGCAAAAGACCCAGACACTCAACAGCGAATTTGTCCGGTCGATGGAGGAGGTGCGAATTGCTAATTTCCTGTATATGCACCAGATTGAGTATGAATACGAACCGATCTACCAATATCCGATTCTGGATGCCAACAAACCCTATACTCCCGATTTCAAGATTGCACAACAAGGGAAAACAACCTACATAGAGCATTTCGGCATCACTGAGGACGGACAAAGCAACCGGTATACAAAGGAGGAACTCGATCGTTACATCGCTCGGATTCAGGACAAGAAACGTTTGCACGAAACGCATCACACGGATCTGATCTGCACCTATTCGCAACACAATGACGGCCGGGATTATCTCGACCATTTGGAAGAGGAACTGCTGCAGC
>CASDSC010000133.1 GCA_949283215.1 uncultured Alistipes sp.
ATCGAGAGTGAACTGTTTGGACATGAAAAGGGCGCGTTTACTTCGGCTGTGAAACAGCGTAAAGGAAAATTTGAGCAAGCCAATGGAGGTACACTTTTTCTGGATGAGATTGGCGATATGAGCCTGTCGGCGCAGGCTAAAGTGTTGCGGGCATTACAAGAAAATCGAATTAGTCGTGTGGGGAGTGATCGTGATATCGAGGTCGATGTGCGTGTGGTGGCTGCTACAAACAAGAATTTGAAGGAAGAAATCGCAAAAGGAAATTTTCGAGAAGATCTTTATCACCGGTTGAGTGTGATTGTCATCCGTATGCCGACCCTCAATGATCGGGCTGATGATATTCCGATGTTAGTCGACTATTTTGTGCATAAAATTTCCGAGGAGTACGGTATCTCGCCCAAAACATTTGATCCTCAGGCGTTGGCCGAACTGCGCCGGATCGATTGGACGGGAAATATCCGGGAGTTGCGCAATGTTGTCGAACGATTGATTATTCTCGGTGAAAAAAATATAACTTTGAACGATGTTAAAGTATATGCTGAAGAGTCGTTTCAAGTGTAATTATGACCGTTGGTAGGGAAAATAAACCGCATATCGGAATCTTTGGCCGGTGTAATGCCGGAAAAAGTTCATTATTGAATTTTATTGTCGATTCACCAGTGGCCATTGTCGCTCCTGATCGGGGTACCACGACAGATCCGGTCGCCAAAAGTTATGAAATCCTTGATTTTGCTCCGGTCGTGTTGATTGATACGGCGGGTGTAGATGATTCCGGTCCCTTAGGACGTGAACGCGTGCGACGAACATACGATGTGATTGCCCGGATTGATCTGGCATTGCTAGTGTTTCGTGAATGGGGTTTGCCAGAGGAGGAGTTGTGTTCTAGGTTGACGCAGGCGGGAGTGCCTGTGATTCTGGTGTACAATCGAGAGAGAAGGAGTGTTCGGGATGAGGCCGGTATAGAACATTCGGAGAAATTCGGAAGGGTCTCTGGGATCGAGTGTCTTCCGGAGACTGAAAAAGCGTCGAAGCAAGAGGCAGGATTGCGGGGGGGGATAGTGGAAGAGGCAAAAGGGTTGTGTGAGAAAAAGTATGGGCATGCGGCGTTGCATTGTGGATCGTCCTCTTTGCAAGGTGTTGTAATGAATACATCCTCCGTTCCGAATGCGGTCCATACAGCGTCTATTACGGTGTCGGCTGTCGGCGGCGATGCTGCGGAACGGGCGGCTTTACTCGAGTTGATTCGCAAAACGTTGCCCGAGAAATCATACAAAATACCCTCTATGTTTGCCGGTCGGGTCGCGGCGGGCGATTGTGTCTTGTTGGTATGCCCTATCGATAGTGAGGCGCCCGCCGGTCGTCTGATTTTACCTCAGGTGCAGGCGATCAGAGAGTTGCTCGATCTGCATGCGATGGCAATCGTCGTGCAGCCCGGGGAGATTGAGCGGGTATTTGCTGAAGGGATAAAGCCTTGTTTGGTGGTGACCGACAGTCAGCTGTTCGGAGAGGTAATACACCATGTGGCGGATCGGGCAGAGGTGACCTCGTTCAGCGTGCTGTTGGCGGCGGCCAAAGGCGATTATGAACTCTATTTACGGGGCCTGGAGCGAATCGATGCGCTACGTGACGGCGATCGGGTACTGATTGTGGAGAACTGTTCTCATCAGGTGAGTTGCGAAGATATCGGTCGGGTGAAGATCCCCCGTTGGCTTAGAGAATATACAGGGGTGCAGCTATCCTTCACTACCGTGGCAGGATCTGCTCCACTGCCGGAAGACTTGGCTTCCTATGCACTGATGGTGCAGTGCGGGGGATGCATGGTAACCCGGAGTCAATTGCAGAATCGTATTCGTCAGGCTGCTTCGGCCGGTGTGGCTGTGACCAATTACGGTATGCTGATCCGTAAATTGCAAACCAGTCGTGCGTAATGCCGTTTGAGAATCTCAGAGTATGTGTCGGGTGAGTCGATGCGCGTTCCCTTGCTCTTGTGCAGGCCCTTTCTCCTGTCTGAGGAACGATTGGAGTTTGAGGTGGCGAGGAAAAACTGTGCGAAATTAGAATGTTGGGCTGATCGGTTGTTTTATTCGGCTTTTGGGGAACGATATCAGGATTCCATAGGGGCAGTGTTTGTGTAGGATGAGGAGTGCTTCGTCGAGGAGGGGTGAAGGACTTTGTACTCCGGGTATCTCAGGGGTGTGAATGTTTCAAAATCCGGTAAAAAATCGTATCTTGGCTCGGCAAATCGAACTGATACCAGTATGAAAGAGCTTCCGATCATCGCATTGATTTACGATTTCGATGGTACGCTTTCGCCCGGGAATATGCAGGAATATGATTTCATCCCCGCGATCGGACAGCGTAGCCGCGAATTCTGGAAAGAAAGTAACCGGATTGCAGAGGAACAGGATGGAGATCCGATTCTGGCATATATGTACAATATGATCCATGAAGCCCGTAATTCGAAACTTTCGTTGCGTAAAGAAGCTTTTCGCGAATGCGGACGCAGCATTACGCTTTATGAAGGGGTTGCCGAGTGGTTCGGTCGGATCAATCGTTACGGCGCCGAACGAGGATTTCAGGTGAGACATTATATCAATTCTTCCGGGCTCAAGGAGATGATCGAAGGAACATCGATTGCTCATGAATTCCATCGTATTTATGCCTGTTCATTCCTTTACGATGTCGATGGGATCGCCTATTGGCCCGCCGTCGCGGTTAATTATACCAATAAGACGCAATTTATTTTTAAGATCAATAAGGGGATTGATTCGGTGTACGACAGTACACAGATCAACCGTTTCGTTGAGGAGGAAAAACGGCCGGTGCCGTTCAGCCGTATGATCTATTTCGGCGACGGAACGACCGATATCCCGTGTATGAAATTGGTCAAACAGCAGGGAGGCCATTCGGTTGCGGTTTATCGGCCCGATTCAGATACGTCTCGGCGAGCTATGCATGAATTGATTCGTGACGGTCGTGTCAATTACGTTTGCCCGGCTGATTATCGTGAAGGTTCGGAAATCGATCGCCTTGTCCGGTTGATGATCGATCGTATCGAGGTAGACTATCGTCTGACGCATTTCGAAAAATAAATGGATGGTTGTTCGACTGAAGCCGGTGGTAGCCGTTGCCGAGGCGGACTATAGGATATGATTTGTTATGAAACTTGTTTTTGCAACGCATAATCGGCATAAACTCGAAGAGGTGCGTGCCGCCTTGGGACCAGGATTTGAACTGATGACGCCGGCCGATTGCGGTTTGACGGAAGAGATTCCTGAAGACCAGACTACCCTGGAGGGGAATGCTGCCCAAAAGGCACAATTTATTCATGAGCGTACGGGATTGAATTGCTTTGCGGACGATACGGGCCTTGAAGTCGCAGCGCTTGGAGGTGAACCGGGAGTCTATTCAGCCCGGTATGCCGGTCCGGCGTGTAATTCGGATGATAATATCAACTTGCTACTTGCTCGACTCGAAGGGAAAGCGGATCGCAGTGCACGTTTCCGTACGGTGATTTCGTTGCTGATCGATGGCCGGGAGTATCAGTTCGAAGGGGTGGTCGAAGGGGAAATCCTTTCGTCACGTAGCGCCGGGTCGGAAGGATTCGGTTATGATCCGGTCTTTCGTCCTCTAGGGTATGACCAAACTTTCGCCCAAATGCCGATGGAGGAGAAAAACAAGATTAGTCACCGGGGACGTGCAGTGGCCGAATTGGCTGCCTTTTTGACTGCTTATACCGGGGCGGAACATTGATGTGTATGCCGGTTGACCGACGGCATCTCAGAGTGTAAATACAAATTATTCACCCGAGCGTGTAGGTGCGGAAGATGGATGAACGTGCTAATCCTGGGATGCTGATGTGTCTGTGACCGCGGTGCGATGCATGGCAGAAGGTGGAATTGGAACGTAATATAGCATGGCTTGAAGGTTGTGGGAGTGTTTGGATGGGGCCGATGCAAATAGGGGAGCAGGATCGTTGTAGCAGAATGGCGTATGAAAACTTATAAAGCCCGAGGAGTTGTATTGCATACCGTCAAGTATGGCGATTCTTCCATCATTGCCTATTTGTTGACCGATATTGCAGGAAGGCAGACTTATATGATTCAAGGAGTCCGCAGTACGCGCGGACATGGGAATAAAGGGGCTCTGTTTCAACCGATGTTCGTGTTGGAATTCGAAGGTCTTGAGTCCCCCCGGGCAGAAATGCATCGGATGAAAGAGGTTAATAACCTGATTCCGTTGATGTCGGTGCCGTTCGATGTGCGTAAAAGTACGATCGCTCTTTTTATGGCCGAGGTGTTGTATCGGTTGATTCGGGAGGTCGAGCCCAATAGCCCGTTGTTTGATTTTGTTTGTCAATCGGTTGTGGCCCTAGACAGCATGCAGGAAGGTACGGCGAATTTCCACCTATGGTTTTTGGTCCGGTTGTCTGCTTTCTTGGGTTTTTATCCGGGTAATGAGTGCTGTGCAGGGGATTGTTTTGATATGAGAGATGGACTGTTTCGTGCGTCGATCCCGGAGCATCGGATGGCTCTTGTCCCTGAACTGGCCGCCATACTCGCAGCATTCATGGAGTGCCCGGTAGAGCAAATCGCTTCGATTCCTCTCGGTAGGCATCAGCGGGCTGATTTTATGAATGGGATATTGGCCTATTTTGGATACCATTTCGATTCGATCCATGAAGTACGGTCGGTCGGAATCTTACGTGAGGTGTTTTGAGATCGGCAAGCGAGGATGTTTTTGAAATTTGACAGATGGGAAGTGTCATGTGATCGTGAGATCGATGGTTACGGCGATGCCAGGAGGCGTTAGGGTTGCGTTTGCAAGGTCGTTGTGCATATTCTGGGTTGTCAGAATAGTGTAAGTCATATTGAAAATATATAAAAATGAATGCTTTTTTTGAATTGTTGCGCAAGCGTCGCAGTATCCGTCAGTTTATCGATCGACCGGTCGATGCCGAAACGGTCCATAAACTGATCGACGCTACCTTTACCGCTCCTTCGTCGAAAAATACACGGTCGACTCGCTTAGCGGTGATCACGAACCGGGAATTGCTCGCCAAGCTCGCTACAATGCGTCCGTCCGGTGCCGGTTTCGTCAAAGATGCACCGTTGGCTTTTGCTGTGATGGGCGATGAACAGGCTACCGATCTGTGGATCGATAACTGTGCCATATCGGCTACAATCCTGCAACTGGCCGCGGAATCGGAGGGACTGGCATCGTGTTGGGTACATGTTAATGGACGTCCTCATACGGCCGATCCTGCAGATGGTACGGCGGAGGATTATGTACGGGCTCTGCTCGGCACTCCGGCCAATTGGCGGATCCTCTGTCTGGTAGCCGTGGGGTACCCGGCTGTTACTCATAAACCGCACGAACCAAAGGCAGAGGATGCAGAGAAAGTAGTGTATTTGAAATGACGACATACTTGATGGCTTGGTATGTACGATTTTTTGCAAGTAAGTGTTGAGGGAATTAGAGGGCGTTCGTATTTGATGAAGATGAGGTCGTCAGGGGACCATGGGCCCATTTGAAGGCGTATTATTTGATTAAGTATATCAATACGAGGAGAGGCAGTCTTTTTCAAGACTGCCTCTCCTCTTTTATCCTTTCGTTATGTGAGTCTATCCAATGCGTCGGATGTCGGCCCCAAGTGCGTTGAGTCGTCCGTCGATATTCTGATAGCCGCGGTCGATTTGTTCCACATTCTGGATCTGGCTGCGCCCTTCGGCAGCTAAGGCTGCGATCAGCAGTGCGACACCTGCCCGGATGTCGGGTGAGGTCATACGGGTACCGCGCAGGCGGATCTGTCGGTTGTGGCCGATCACCGCTGCACGGTGAGGATCGCAGAGAATGATCTGAGCTCCCATGTCGATCAGTTTGTCGACAAAGAACAGTCGGCTCTCGAACATCTTCTGGTGGATCAATACGGAGCCTTTGGCTTGCGTAGCTACGACAAGGAAGACCGATAACAAGTCGGGAGTCAGCCCTGGCCATGGGGCATCGGCAATCGTCATAATCGAACCGTCGATAAAACTTTCAATTTCGTAGTGGTCGTGTTTCGGAATATAGATATCGTCGCCTCTCTGCTCGAAATGGATGCCCATGCGGCGAAACTGTTGCGGAATGATCCCCAGGTTGTCGTAAGAGACGTTTTTTACGGTGATCTCCGATCCGGTCATTGCTGCCATACCGATGAAACTGCCGACTTCGATCATGTCGGGAAGCATGGTGTGTTCGGTGCCGCCGAGACTCTCTACGCCTTCGATTACGAGCAGGTTCGAGGCGATACCCGAAATGCGGGCCCCCATGCGGTTGAGCATCCGACAGAGTTGTTGAATGTATGGTTCGCATGCAGCGTTGTAGATCGTTGTCGTGCCTTGAGCCAAGACTGCGGCCATGATAATGTTGGCCGTACCGGTCACTGAAGCCTCGTCGAGCAACATATAACATCCATGCAGCGGTTTGCCCGAAACCGAAAAAAAGTTGGCCCCTGCGTCGAAATCGAATTTAGCTCCGAGTTTCTGGAAACCGATAAAGTGAGTGTCGAGACGTCGGCGTCCTATTTTGTCTCCGCCCGGTTTCGGCAGATAGCCTACGCCGAAACGCGCCAGGAGTGGACCGATCAGCATGACCGAGCCCCGTAACCGGGCACCCCGTTGACGGTAATCTTCTGTTTTGAGGTATTCGAGGTCGATGTCGCGGGCTTCGAACGAGTAGGTGCTTTCGTTAAGTTGCTCGACGATAACACCCATTTTCTTGAGCAGTTCGATGAGCTGCATGACGTCGATAATAGCCGGTACATTATGTACGATTACCTTCTCCGGGGTGAGCAGTGTTGCACACAGTATCTGAAGCGCTTCATTTTTGGCGCCTTGCGGTGTGATCTCTCCATGCAGCGGCCGTCCCCCGCATACTTCAAATGTTGCCATATGGACTTTGTATTTTCGGTAGTAAAGGTAATATTTTTATCGAATTCTGCATATAATGAAAATGAACAGGCTGAAAACGCGGCAGAAATGCGGATAGTGTTGCAGGAAAACGATGAGGCGGTATGGATTGATCCGTACCGCCTCATTGCATAGTAGAATGGTCGATGCTCCGGGTTAGATCACGACGTTGATGATCTTACCGGGAACCACGATTACCTTTTTCGGCGTTTTCCCATCGAGATATTTGGCGGCTGCCGGGTCGGAGAGTATGGCAGCTTCGGCTTCGGCCGGTGTGAGGCTCAATGGCAGTTCTTTCTTGAATCTCATTTTGCCGTTGAACGAAACTGGGTACGCAAAACTGTTTTCGATTGTATGGCTTTCGTCAAATACAGGGAAAGCGGCATCGAAAATCGTTGTCGTATGCCCCAATGCGCTGTTCCATAGCTCTTCTGTGATGTGGGGAGCAAATGGCGCGAGCAAAGTCGTAAGCGGTTCAAGAATGCTTCGCTTATGGCAGTCACTCAGCTCGTTGATGCAAATCATGAATGCGCTGATCGAGGTGTTGAATGAGAAGTTCTCGATGTCGTCGCTTACCTTCTTGATCGTTTTGTGTAGTGTTTTCAGTTCGGCCGGAGTAGGTTGCTCGTCGTTGAGGACCAGTTGCCCTTCTTTGTCGTAGAAGAGTCGCCAGAACCGTTTCAGAAACTTGTGGACGCCGTCGATACCGTTTGTATCCCACGGTTTCGATTGTTCGAGCGGACCGAGGAACATCTCGTACATGCGCAGCGTGTCGGCACCGTAATTGTCGACGATATAATCGGGGTTGACCACATTATACATCGATTTGCTCATCTTTTCGATGGCCCAGCCGCAGATGTATTTCCCGTCCTCAAGAATGAATTCCGCGTCGGCGAATTCGGGACGCCAAGCCTTGAACGCTTCCAGATCGAGCACGTCATTTTTAACAATATTCACGTCGACGTGTATCTCTTGCGTCTCATATTGATCCTTAAGTCCGAGCGATACGAACTTGTTGGTGCCGACGACACGGTATACGAAGTTCGACCGTCCCTGGATCATGCCTTGGTTGACCAGTTTTTTGAACGGTTCGTCCTCGCAGACGTATCCCAGATCGTACAGGAACTTGTTCCAGAATCGTGAGTACATCAGGTGTCCCGTGGCATGTTCGATACCGCCCACATAGAGGTCGACATTGCGCCAGTACTCGTCGGCTTCGCGCGAGACGAGTTCTTTATCGTTATGAGGATCCATGTAGCGGAGATAATAGGCTGATGAACCGGCAAATCCGGGCATTGTGCTCAATTCATAGGGGTATCCTTCCGGAGTCGTCCAATGTTCGGCCCGTGCCAGGGGAGGCTCCCCTTCGGCTGTCGGTCCGAAGTCTTGCATGGGCGGCAGCGTGAGTGGCAATTGATCGTCCCGGAGTGGATAGGCGATGTTGTCTTTATAGTAGATCGGAAACGGCTCGCCCCAGTAGCGCTGACGGCTGAAGATCGCGTCGCGCAGGCGGTAGTTGATCTGTTTTTTACCGATACCCCGTTTCTCCACCTCGTCGAACATGACCGGGATCGCCTCTTTGACATCGAGTCCTGTGATGAATCCCGAGTTGATCATCTTGCCCGCTTTGGCATCGTATGATTCTACGCTCAGATCGCCGCCTTCGACTACCGGAATGATAGGCAGATTGAAATGGCGTGCGAAAGCATAGTCGCGGCTGTCGTGAGCCGGAACCGCCATGATCGCACCCGTTCCGTAACCAGCCAGTACGTAGTCACTGATGTATACCGGAATTTCGGATCCCGTGAATGGATTGATTGCATAGCTTCCTGTGAACTGTCCACTGACACGTTTCGTGTCGGCGATCCGTTCGCGTTCCGACCGTTTCTTCGTTTCGGCGATATATTGTGCGACGGCCTCTTTATATTCTGCAGTTGTCAATCGATCTACATATTCATGCTCGGGGGCAATGACCATGAAGGTCACCCCGAAGATCGTGTCGGGACGCGTGGTGAAGATCTCGAGTTTCTCCTCGTGGTCTTTCAAGTCGAAGAAAACCTGAGCACCGACGCTTCGGCCGATCCAGTTGCGTTGGATCTCTTTCAGCGATTCGCTCCATTCGAGTTTATCGAGCCCGTCGAGCAGACGTTGTGCATAGGCTGTTACACGTAGCAACCACTGTTTCATCCGCTTTTGTTCGACAGGAAAGCCTCCGCGTACCGACAATCCGTCTTTCACCTCGTCATTGGCCAGTACGGTACCCAGACCCGGGCACCAGTTCACCATGGTATCGGCCCGGTAGGCCAGGCGATAGTTTTGCAGGGTCTGTTCGCGTGTAGCTTCGTCCATTGCTTTCCATTCTGCGGCCGTGAAATTCAGCGGGGCCGTACATGCGGCATCAACACCCTCCGTCCCGTTTTGTTCGAAGTGGGCGATCAGTTCCGCGATCGGACGCGCTTTGCCTGCGTGGTTGTCGTAGTAGTGGTCGAACATGCGCAAAAAGGCCCATTGTGTCCAGTGATAGTAACCCGGGTCGCACGTGCGTACCTCGCGGTCCCAATCGAAACTGAACCCGATCTTGTCGAGTTGCTCACGGTAGCGGGCGATGTTCTGTTCGGTAGTCACGGCTGGGTGCTGTCCCGTCTGGATCGCATATTGTTCGGCCGGCAAACCGAATGCGTCATACCCCATGGGATGCAATACGTTGAATCCCTTGAGCCTTTTGTAGCGCGTGTAGATATCCGAGGCAATATATCCGAGCGGATGCCCTACGTGCAGCCCTGCTCCCGAAGGGTAGGGGAACATGTCGAGTACATAGAATTTGGGCTTCGAAGGATCGATCGACACTTTGTATGTGCCGCGTTCGGCCCAAAGCCGCTGCCATCTCGGTTCTATCTCTTTGAAATTGTATTCCATGGCGGTAATTATTTTTTAGATGGCAACAAAAATAACGCTTTATTTCGAGATTCGCGAACTGATGTTTTGTTTTTGTCAATCCATGTTTGGTGGTGTGTGTTGTAAGGTGTTGTCAATTAATCAGATATGTGATATGGGCGGTGCAGGTCGTATAAGGTTTGTATGTGTGGAATTGATTGTTTTTTAAAAAGTATTGGAAAATATAATTGGGTTGGCTCGAAAAAAACACGGAAAAGGCTCGAAATCACGAGAAATTGGTGAAAAAAAAGTGGTGGGAATTATTGTAGTTCAAAATATTTCGGTATCTTTGCAGTCCATTTTGTGTGGAAAAAACAAATTTTTAACCCAATAGTAAAGGACAAAAAGTAAGTTAAAATGCCAACTATTCAACAGTTAGTACGTAAAGGAAGGGTGCAGATGAACTTCAAAAGCAAGTCGCCTGCATTGGATGCTTGCCCGCAACGTCGTGGCGTGTGCGTGCGTGTGTACACCACCACTCCTAAGAAGCCGAACTCGGCAATGCGTAAAGTTGCCCGTGTGCGCCTGACCAATGGGAAAGAGGTCAATGCCTATATTCCGGGCGAAGGCCACAATCTGCAGGAGCACTCGATCGTGCTGGTGCGTGGCGGACGTGTTAAGGACCTTCCGGGTGTGCGTTATCACCTGGTGCGCGGAGCACTCGATGCTGCCGGTGTAGACGGCCGCAGACAACGTCGTTCGAAATACGGTGCAAAACGCCCCAAAGCAGGTGCAGCTCCCGCAAAAGGTAAAAAGTAATTCACTGAGAAAACAATCAAACAACACAAAGATTCTTAAACAATGAGAAAAGCGAAGCCTAAAACGCGAATTCTACTTCCAGATCCCAAGTACGGAGACGTGCTTGTGACAAGGTTTGTAAACAACCTTATGCTGGATGGAAAGAAGAGTATTGCCTACTCTATTTTCTATGATGCCATGGATATCGTAGGCGAGAAGATGAAGGATGCGGATAAGGCTCCTCTGGAAATCTGGAAACAGGCCTTGGAGAATATCACTCCGCAGGTTGAAGTGAAATCCCGCCGTGTGGGTGGTGCAACTTTCCAGGTTCCGACCGAGGTTAGACCTGAGCGTAAAATTTCACTTTCGATGAAAAATCTGGTCCTTTACTCTCGCAAACGCGCAGGTCATTCGATCGCAGAGAAATTGGCAGGCGAAATCATGGCTGCCTATAATCAAGAAGGTGCAGCGTTCAAACGTAAAGAGGAGATGCACCGTATGGCCGAGGCCAACAAAGCATTTGCACACTTTAGATTTTAATTAGGAGTAAAAGAGTTTATGGCAACAAGAGATTTAAGATTTACGCGTAACATCGGTATCATGGCTCACATCGATGCCGGTAAGACTACTACATCGGAGCGTATTCTCTTTTACACCGGAAAGACGCACAAAATCGGTGAAGTGCACGAAGGTG
>CASDSC010000134.1 GCA_949283215.1 uncultured Alistipes sp.
ACCAGAACAAGAATCAAAACAATCAGAATCAAAATAGCCAGAATCAGTCGCGTAGCGGCATGAGCCGCGATGAGGCGGAGCGGTTGCTCGAAGCCGTGCAAAGCAACGATGACAATACGCGCAAAAAGGTCGATGAACAAAAAGCGGCTAAAGCGGTCGGTCGCACCGGGAAAAATTGGTGATATAGAAGAGTGACGTTTGCCGCAGGATTAATCGATGTAATAGAATATGCTAGGTATAATTAAATATGCAAATCCCGAGTGGCTTTGGGCACTGTTGGTGCTTGTGCCGATGATTGCTTATTATGTGTTTCGGACCCGGCAGGGAGGGGCAACGCTGCAGATTTCAACTACCGACGGTTTTCGCCAAACACGGAAAGGTGTCAAATATTATTTGAGGCACTTGCCTTTTGTACTGCGATGTGTAGCCGTGGCGTTGTTGATCGTAGCGATGGCGCGGCCGCAAAGTGTGGAAATACAAACTAATGTGACTACCGAAGGTATAGATATCGTGTTGGCAGTCGATATATCGAGTAGTATGTTGGCTCGGGATTTTGACCCCGACCGAATCTCTGCGGCTAAAGAGGTCGCTTCCAATTTTATTGTCGACCGTCCCAATGATCGAATCGGCTTGGTGGTATTTGCCGGAGAAAGTTTTACGCAGAGTCCGTTGACAACCGATAAAGCGTCGCTTTTGAATCTGCTCCAACAGGTCAAAAGCGGAATTATTGAAGACGGTACGGCAATCGGAAATGGTTTGGCAACAGCTGTCAACCGCCTGAAAGAGAGCGATGCCGTGAGTAAAGTAATCATCTTACTTACTGATGGTGTGAACAACCGTGGCCAGGTGGCGCCGCTTACGGCTGCCGATATCGCAAGTACTTTCGGCATACGGGTGTATACGATCGGTGTGGGTACGCAAGGTAAGGCTCCATATCCGGCTATCGATATGTGGGGGAATGTGACTTATGTCCCGATGGAGGTGGAAATAGACGAAGAGGTACTGACCGAAATAGCTGATAAGACCGGTGGCGCGTATTTCCGGGCTACTGATAAACAAAAACTCGAAGCGATCTATGAACAAATCAATACGATGGAGAAAAGTAAGATCGATGAGGAGCATCTTACGCGTTATCCCGAATGTTTCATGAGTTTTGCATTGATCGGGCTGTTGCTGCTCCTGACCGAATTCCTGCTGCGTAATTTCTGGTTGCGTCAGATCCCGTGAGGCCCGAATATCTGTTGACTTCCCATAAACGAAGATTGATTAAGTTGTATTTGCTATGTTCCGATTTGCATCTCCACAATATTTCTATCTGTTGATATTGATCCCGCTACTTATTGCAGGGTATTGGCTTGCTGTCCGGGCCCGTCAACGCAGGATCGCCCGTTTCGGTAATCCCGAAACATTGAGGCAGTTGATGCCTGATGTCTCTCCACTCAGGGTCCGGAACAAATTTATCTTGTTGACCGTTGCCGTGATCTTGATTATCGTGGCTATGGCTCGCCCTCAATTCGGTTCCAAGTTGCGTGAGGTCAAGCGTACCGGCATCGAACTGATGTTGGCAGTCGATGTGTCGAACAGTATGTTGGCTGAGGATTTTGAGCCGAACCGACTTGAGCGGACTAAGTTCGCTATTACGCGTTTGATCGACCAGCTCAAACAGGATCAGGTGGGTTTGATTGTCTTTGCCGGAGATGCCTACGTGCAGTTACCCATTACGTCGGATTATGCTACAGCGCGTAATTTCGTCAACAACATTTCGACCGATATGGTCTCGCGCCAAGGTACTGCAATGGGTGCTGCGATTGACCTGGCAATGAATTCATTCTCGTCAGGAAGCGAGGGGAGCCGGGTGTTGATCCTGATCTCGGACGGCGAGAATCACGAAGATGATCCGGTTGCTGCGGCTAAGGCTGCGGCTGAACGGGGAATCAAAATCTATACGATCGGAATCGGAACACCGGAGGGCGCCCCGATCCGTTTGAACGGAGATTTCATTAAGGATGAGGAGGGAAATATCGTGGTCTCGAAACTCGACGAAGCAACTCTCGAACAGGTCGCTTTGGCAACTGGAGGCGGATATATCCGTTCGACGAAACAAAGTATCGGTCTTGATGAAATTATCGCCAAGGTGAATGAAAATGAAAAGAAAAATCTGGTCAGCAAGGTCTTCGATGATTTCAGCGAACAGTTTCAGTATCCGTTGGGATGTGCCCTGCTGTTACTGTTGATCAATATGATCATGATTGATCGTAAAAACCGTATTTTGGCACAGTTCAATATATTCGGCCGTCGAAAGCAGAGTGCGGCTGAATAATACGCCTCGAGATTCGTAAAATCCTGTCGGATTTTTTAAGATTGGCAAAATGTACGACATATGTTCTTTCGGCGTATGTCGGCATTTTTGTTTTGTCCCGCTTCTGGCGGAGAGCCAATGGTGGGGATGTTGAAATCGGCGTTGGTTTGATTTGCGCACTGAGGTATCGGATGCGTTCTTATGTGAATAGGAAAGCTATGGCAATACCCCAGTAAATGCAGGCTTTGATAGTGCCGAGAAGCCGAGGGGATAGGTCGCGGATAGCGAACCGGTTCGATAAAAACCCTGCAAGCAGGGCTACGGCCGAAAAGATTGTGACTGCGACCAAGGCGAATGTGCCGCCCAAGATAAATATGTCTCCGGTCGGCGAGTTGCTCTCCCGATCGATAAATTGCGGAAAAAGTGCCAGGAAAAAGAGAATCACCTTCGGGTTAAGCAAATTCATCGTGATGCCCGTTTTGTACAGACTTAACGGGGTGGCTGAGGGAACTGCCGTGTCTAGTTCATTTGATGTTCCTGATGTATTTGCCCCTTGCGATGATGCCGTGCGTTCGCGAAAAGATTTGTAGCCCATGTAGGTCAGGTAGGCGATGCCGGCATATTTGATCACATTGAACAGTACCGGTGAATTGGCGATCAGGATCGAGAGTCCTAAAGCTGCGGCGGTTGTATGGACCAGCAAGCCCGAACTGAGACCAAGTCCGACCGCAAGTCCTGCCCGTCGTCCTGAAACCAGACTTTGTGCCAAAACGTACAGAATATCGGGGCCCGGCATCAGGGTCAGTACGGCGGAAGTAGCGATGAATTCAATCAGGTGCATCAGGGTAATTTGATTTTTTGGCCAATCTGCAATCTGCGCGGTTCGGCATTGGGATTAAGACGCATCAGTTGGGATACCGTCGTGCCGAATCGTTTGGCTATTGTCGAGAAAGTATCGCCTTTGCGAATCACGTACACTTTTGATCCTGTATTGGATGAGGTTGAACGATCTGAGGTCCGGTTTGAAGTTGTAGTCGAAGACGTTTTCGGTTTTGAGGCTTGGGTAATCAACCGTTGTCCTTCGGCTGTCGAATTATAGGCCAATATCCCTTTATCTGCCTTCTGGCGAATATACAACGTGTCATTGCGCAAACTGAAGTTCTCGTAGTCGAGCATCTTCCCAGGATTGAAATGATTATTGGCAGCTCGTACTTCGAAATGAAGGTGTTCGGTCGTGGCGCGGCCCGTACGTCCTGCCAATCCGATCGGTGTGCCGGCTTGTACCACATCATTGGCATGAACCAGATTTTTTTGACAATGTGCATAAACCGTCTCGAAACCTAAGTAATGGTAGATTACGATGATATTCCCATATCCGCTATAATATTTGGACATGCGTACCACGCCGGGAAAAGCAGCACGAATGGTATCGCCCGGGATCGCTTTGATGTCGACGCCGGTGTGCATCGATCGGCCTCGAAGTCCGTAATTCGAGATGACTTTGCCTTGATAAGGAAAACAGAAATCTTCGCTCAGTTGTGCAAGGGGTAGAATCAACAACCCTTCGGAAGGTAACGGATTGTTGCCCGGAACCCGAACATGGGCGCTTTCTTCCTCTGAAAAGGTGATCTTAGGGTATGATGGTGCTGGGCGCTTTTCGGGTTTTCGAGGAGCGTTAGTATCTGTTTTCGATGGATTAAGATCAGTTGGATTTGTATTGTTATCTGTGGGAGCGTTTGGGTGAGAATCAGTGGGTGAAACAGAGTCTGTGGGTTGTATGACTGTCGGCGTTTGTGTCGTTTCGGTTGTTTTCCGTGTTTGCTTCGAACGATGAAGGGGTGTACGTGAACAACTCGCCAGTACTAAACATCCCAATAGGATAACTGCTAATTTGTAGAGATTCATAAACGTGACGGAGATTGTATCAATTCAACAAAATTAATCATTTCATCCGAAAACGGGTACTCAGAGCATCAATTCGTCGATTTTTGTGCCTTCCGGACAATAATCCGGGTTCTGATGCTGTTATTTAGGAAGTCATGGCTTAAAAGCTTTTGTATTTGGATAAAAATGCGTACGTTTGTAAGCTAAACGTTGTCTGTAATGAGATTACGCACTGTAGGAAAATGGTTCATCGCGGCTGCCTTCATCGCGACTGTGGGATGTAAGGCTAACGAAGATTACTCGCCGGATCAGCGTACCACTTTCGAACGATATCTGGATGGCCGTGGTGTGGAATACACCCAACAAAATGGGGTGTACCGTGTAATTGGAAACAGCAACAGGGATGGTTATGACTCCGCTACAATATTGGATTATGGCGATTCGGCATATCTGTATTATGCTGCTTATCTTTTCAGCTCCAGTAGCCCGACGCTTTATTACAGTAATATGAGCTCCGTGGCGGATAGCGTGCCAGGGTTGAATACGGAGTATTGGCCTTCCGACCCATTCAAAATCAAGCTCGGAGCAACTCCGATGATTTCTGGTATGGGGAATGGGTTGCCTGGCTGTCGCGAAGGCGATTCCGTGGCCTTGTTTATTACTTCCGATTTGGCTTATGGTGCAGATCGGGTCGGTATGGTGCCCCCTAACTCGCCGGTCATGATGATTGTGAATGTTGAAAAAGTGATTAAATAACGAAAATGAAAACAAGCACCTGGAAATTATTGTCGGTGGTTGTCATCGCGCTGTCTGTCGCGGCATGTGCCGAACGACCCGAGGAAGATTTCAATCTTTTTACTCAAATGTCGCTCGATGCGTGGATGGAACAATATGGTGATCCCGCTGCACAAAAACAGTCGAATGGCATGTACGTATTGCGGTTGGAGGAAACAACAGACCCGAATGCCTTGACGGCCGAAAATGATTCCTGGATCATGGTCAATTATACGGGAACCTTGCTCGACGGAAGTGTATTTGTCAGTCGTAGTGAAGAGGTGGCTCGTCAACAAGGTACATTCTCGAAACGGACCCATTACGTGCCAAAATTGTTACAACTCACAATGTCGTCTTATCAATTGGTACAAGGTCAGTACGATGGCTTGCTGGGCATGAAAGAGGGTGAGAAGAGACGGCTCTATCTCCCTCCTAATTTGGCTTATGGTGCGAGCGGTACTTCAATCTCCAATGGATATCAAGGTCAGGTGTCTGTTTTGGCTAACCGTCCCGTAATCATGGATTTTGATTTGGTTAAAGTCTTGAAGGATCCATCGGCGTACGAGATACAGATGGTTAAAGATTATGCGGAACAACGTTGGTTCATGCCGCCAAACGATACGGTGAAACCGAATTTCTATATGCAGATTTATAAATCGGACAAGTATGGGGATCCTATATCGCAGGATTCAACTGTTCAGATTTATTACATCGCTAAGTTCCTCGATGATTTTATTCTAGATACAAATATCGATTCGGTTTCGTTGCGTGCTTTTGGAAGTGTCGATGAGGACGGATTAAGTGCGCTGACTTATACTCCTGCGGATAATGATTTGATCGGAGCCTTTTATGTGGCTGTGACTCGAATGAAATATGGGGATTGGGCGCGTATGGTATTCCCCTCTGATTATGGGTATGGGGAAGATGGAAATTCGAATGGAGATACCGAAGTCGATCCATATACCCCTTTGGTGTACGATTTCTATATCGAACCCAACAAAGGAAACGGTACCGAACAATATCCGTTTACCACATCCAAAATTTTGGAAATCAAGGAACCTCTCGATACGATCTGGATGGAGGGATATATTACAGGTGCGGTCAATTATCCTTATACGGAGGACAATGCGCAATTCGAAAGCCCTTTCCGGACGAAAGAGACCATTATGTTGTCTTCGTATCCTAACAATACGAATTTCAGTCAGATGATTATTGTCGAATTGCCTGAAGGCCCTATTCGTAATTATTTGAACCTCGTGAATAATCCTGTGCGTCACAAACGTCGTGTCTTCCTGAAAGGTGATATCGATATTCAGGTACAGGGAAGTGATAGTACATTCATTATGAATAAAGTAACCGATTATATCTATAATGCCGGATATTAATCTTTGAAGAAGTGCTTTGAAAAGCCTGGAACGGGAGTTGATGCTCAGATGTTCCGGGCTTTCTTATTTCCTGTAATGGGTAATTTCTCTGCGAATCCCGAAGAATACTAAACATGGGAATGATTAGTTTGTCTCGGATATATCTTGGTACTGCAAATATTAAGGTTCAATGAACCGATATGTTAATCACAGATATCGGTACAGACAGTAATACATATTGCCAGACCAATAGGAATCTTAATGGGGATCGTAATTCGAGAACCAAATATTTTTTCATTCGGGGACGGAGCGTTACCTTTGCAGCCAGATTGAAAATATTTCCTGTCGTGGCTCACTATATCGAAACGCTCAATGACGCGCAACGCGAAGCTGTTGTTAATTTCAATGCCCCGTCGCTTATCGTAGCCGGTGCCGGTTCGGGTAAAACCCGTGTCCTGACTTGTCGTATCGCCTATATGCTTGAGCAAGGTGTGGCTCCGCACTCGATTCTTGCATTGACTTTTACCAACAAGGCAGCTCGTGAAATGCGCGAACGTATCGGTGCTCTCGTCTCGTCGCAATTGAGCCGTTATTTGTGGATGGGAACTTTTCACTCGATTTTTGCGCGTATCTTACGGGCTGAAGCCGATAAACTCGGATTTCCATCGTCGTTTACGATCTACGATACGGCCGATTGCAAAAATGTCATCAAAAGTATCATCAAGGAGTTGAATCTCAATGATGAGACCTACAAGGTAGGAGATCTCGCTTCGCGAATTTCTTTGGCCAAGAATAATTTGGTTACACCCGAAGCGTACGAGGCTAATACTTCGTATATTGCCGAAGACCGGGAACGCCGTAGACCCCAGTTCGCTCAGGTCTACAAATTGTATGTTCACAAGTGTAAAGAGTTCGGAGCAATGGATTTCGATGATCTCTTGCTCTATATCAATATTCTGTTCCGGGATTTCCCGGATGTCCTGAAAAAATACCAACAGCAGTTCCGTTATATCCTGGTCGATGAGTATCAGGATACCAATTATGCCCAGTATATTATCATTCGACGTCTGGCCCAAGCCCATGCGAATGTCTGTGTGGTGGGGGATGATGCGCAGAGCATCTATTCCTTCCGCGGAGCAAAGATTGAGAATATTCTCCGTTTCCGTAACGATTTTCCGAATGCCCAGGTATTCAAACTCGAGCGCAATTACCGTTCGACACAGACGATCGTCAACGCTGCCAATAGTGTGATCGGAAAAAATAAAAGGCAGATCAAGAAAGAGGTGTTTTCACGTGAGGAGATAGGGGAACCAATCAAAGTGCTGCGTGCATATACCGATCAGGAAGAAGCCGCCTTGATTGCCTCCGATGTGTGGGCCAAGGTGATGGCTACACACACCGAATATAGCGAATTCGCGATTCTGTACCGTACCAATGCGCAGTCGCGCGTGCTCGAGGAGGCCTTGCGCAAACGTAATATCCCATATAAGATTTATGGTGGTATGTCGTTCTATCAGCGCAAGGAGATCAAGGATCTGGTCGCTTATATTCGGTTGGTCGTTAATCCGCGTGATGATGAGGCTTTTCGGCGCATTATCAACTATCCGGCACGAGGTATCGGCGACGTGACCGTGGGAAGGATTGCCGAGGCTGCGGCTCGCCGTGAATTGAGTCTGTGGGATGCGTTGAATACGCTTGATCCTGCAGAGATGGCTTTACATGGCAGTGCCGCCAAAAAAGTGGCTGATTTTACTGCAATGATCCGGACATTGAGTGATGCGAAAGCTACTTCCGATGCGTATCGGCTCGGTCTGGAGATTGCTACCCGGTCGGGGATTCTGGGAAGTTTTAAGATGCAACAGACTCCCGAAGCGATGAGTGCCGTCGATAATATCGAGGAGTTGCTCAATTCGATCCAGGCGTTTGCCGAGGAGCATGCCGAACGTGATCCCGAAGCTGGACCCGTAACCATTGAGGAGTGGTTGCAGAATATTGCCCTGCTGACTGATGCTGACAATGAAAAACCCGAAGAGCGTAACAAGGTGACCTTGATGACGGTACATGCGGCTAAGGGGCTGGAATTCAAATACGTGTATATAGCCGGTCTGGAAGAGAATCTTTTCCCCAGTTTGATGAGTATGAATGGTGAAGAGGGTTTGGAGGAGGAGCGTCGGTTGTTTTATGTTGCCTTAACGCGAGCTAAGACAGCGGCTGTTCTTTCGTTTGCCCAACAACGGTTCAAATGGGGTGAGATGACTTTTTCACAACCGAGCCGGTTCCTGAAAGAGATTGACCCGCGGTATCTCGATGTGGCATTTGACCTCGGAGAAGATGACGAGGAGGAGACAGACAGTATGCCTGCGGGTTCGGCCCGGTATAGTAGTCGCACTGCATACGGTAGTTCGGATCGCCATGAAACGAGAAGAACGGCAAGCGGTCAGAATCGGCCGTTTTATGGCCGTTCCGAGCGCAACGAGCGACCTACGGACGGACGGTCAGTCTATCAGGCACGGACAGATGTCAGTGCAGGAAGAAGTAACGGATCATCGATGTATGGTCGGCAAGCAATAACCCCGGGATCTTCTCAGTCCAATCCGACGCCACAAGTCGGACTAGGTACGCGTTTTAAAAGTGTGGGACGCCGACCGGCTGAAAATAAGGGTTCGGTTCCGTCAGAATCTGGGTTGGCGTCTTCGGGTGCGGCAACGTCGTCTGCAGTCGGTGGAGAATTGGCTGTCGGTGTTCGGGTAGAACATGACAAGTTCGGATGTGGTCGTGTGACAGCGATTGAGATGTTGGCCGGTGATCAGAAAATTACGGTCGAATTCGATGGTGCCGGGCGCAAAACCCTGTTGCGTAAGTTTGCCAAACTGCGTGTGATCGGATAGTACGGTGGGAGGCAACTCGCGAGGACCGGGTGCAGAGCAGATTAATTTGGGCTGTGAACCTATAGTCTATCAGATCGAACATTATAGAGTATGAATGACGGTTGTTTTTTGTAGGCAAATTAAAATTATCGAGGAGGAGTTGCATGGATTGAAGACTGCGATTAGGCCCGTGCGCAGGAAAGCGAGTGGTGCGATGATGAAAGTCGGTGTACGGATCTTTTCGAGGATAAACAAAAAATGACTCTATGATACCGGATAGTTCAGTAACGGGAAAATACTTCAAAAATAGGAAATAGTTCAGTTTGTTAAATCGTAACGATATGGTAGGTATCTTTTATCTCCTGTTGTTTTATCTGTTGGGAAATCTGGTGAGCGTACTGATGCACGGATTTGTCCCGGGGAGTGTACTGGGTATGCTTTTCCTTTTTGTGGCCTTGTTGTCGGGTGCCGTCAAAGCGGATGTGTTGCGGAAACCTTCCCGATTTCTGCTCGACAACATGATGCTTTTCTTTGTGCCCGTAGCTGTCGGGTTGATGGCTGCTTATGATTTGATCCGGGGCCATCTGGTCGCTATTGTCGTTTCACTGCTGCTCAGTACGATCGTCGTGCTGGTCGTCGTAGGCCTGATGCAGCAAAAATTAGGGAATAAACGTCATGATTGATTCGATCATTCATTCCGAGATTTTTATGTTGACGCTGACGATCGGTATTTATCTCGCAGCTCAATATCTGTATAGGCGTACACATTTTGCGTTGTTCAATCCCCTGCTCGTCTCGATGGCCGTGTTGATCGCTCTGCTTCGCGCACTCGGAATCGAATATGAGGAGTACAGTTCCGGCAATAAAATCATTAACTTTATGCTCGGTATGTCTGTCGTTGCCCTCGGGTACCTGTTGTATGAACAGATCGAAAATATCCGGGGACATACACTCTCGATTCTGACATCTGTGTTTGTCGGCAGTATTGTGGGTGTGGTGAGCGTTGCGTTGATTGCCCGTTGGCTCGGGGCAGGCGATGCGCTCGTGGCTTCGCTCGAACCCAAATCAGTGACCACTCCGATCGCGATTTCCGTATCGGCCAGTTCGGGAGGTATTCCCGCTTTGACATCCGTTGCGGTAATTGTGGCCGGCGTTTTCGGGGGTATTGTAGGGCCCTGGATACTGCGGATGGTCGGAGTGCATGATCGTGTGGCGCAAGGGTTGGCAATGGGGGCCGCTTCACATGCCCTCGGTACCGCCCGGGCTATGGAGATCGGGGCCATCGAGGGGGCAATCGGAGGCTTGGCGATCGGTTTGATGGGCGTGATGACCGCTTTGTTGATTCCGATACTGGATAAATGGATATGATAATCTGAAATATGACACGTGAAGCTCGTTATAAAGGGGTGATTGACTGGTTTCAGGTCAATATGCCGGTTGCCGAATCCGAATTGCATTACCGTAATCCTTACCAGTTGTTGGTCGCCGTGATCCTTTCAGCGCAATGTACCGACAAGCGCGTCAATATGGTAACCCCCGCTCTTTTCGAACGTTTCCCTACTCCCGAGGCCATGGCAGAGGTCGAACCCGAGGAGATATACGAATACATCAAAAGTATTTCGTATCCCAATAACAAAGCGAAGAATCTGTCGGGCATGGCGCGGAAATTGGTCTCCGAGTTCGGGGGTATCGTGCCTTCGGATCTCGATCAACTACAGACACTGCCGGGAGTGGGCCGCAAAACCGCAAATGTCGTGGGGGCGGTGATCTTTGATAAACATGTGATGCCGGTCGATACCCATGTATTCCGCGTGTCGGCACGTATTGGTCTGAGCGTAGGTGCCAAAACCCCGCTGCAGACCGAACAGCAGTTGACTCGATATATTCCTGAGGAATTGCTCCCTACGGCCCATCATTGGCTGATTCTGCATGGCCGTTATGTCTGTCTGGCCAGAAAACCCAAATGCGATGTGTGTGGCTTGACCCCCTGGTGTGCATATTTTCAGTCTACGACACGTAAAAACGCAAAAAAATAGACTATCTTTATAACTCTGTCGTTTAATCAATAAATTGATTCGATATGAATGTTGCGTTGAAATGGGGTGCCGTGGTCGCTATGGCTGCAGTATTGTGGGGGTGTCGAACACCGCTTCCCGATCCGGATGGGAACCCGTTAGAGGGTGAGGACCTGAAGATCAACCAATATGTATATTCGTTGATGTGCGAGTGGTACTTATGGAACGATGAGGTCAAGGCGATTACTCCCGATTATACGCTTGAATACGGTCAGTTTTTCCTCTCGCTGCTTTCGTCAAAAGATGGCAGACAGGGGTTTGGTCCCTTTTCGCATATAGAGCGCGAACCAGCAACGTCCAAGGCTGGGACTACGATTTCATTGGGATTCGAATTTACGATTCCTGTTACAATCAAGAATTTCGGTATGTTAGCTCGCGTATTGTATGTATATCCGGGATCTCCGGCCGATGGAAAACTCAAACGCGGCGACTGGATTGGGAAAATCAACGGGGAACCGATCGATTATGCCAATTATTACGACTTTTATTCGTCAGGAACAGTCACGTTGACCCCGGTTGAGGTCTCCCTGGTTTCGGAAAATACCGTGGATATTGTTTCAAAAGAACCGATTACCCTCTCGGCCGGTTTGACCGATACGAATCCTATCCTGGTTTCCAAAACCATACAGACAACTGCCGGTCCTGTCGGATATCTGTTGTACAATGCTTTCGAAACGGGTCCCGGTGGTTTTACCGATAAAACGTATGACAACCAACTGAAATCTGTCTTCAGTAAGTTTAAAGCAGACGGAGTCCGTGATTTGGTGCTCGATTTGAGATACAATGGTGGCGGTTATGTGGCGTCGAGCCAGTTATTGGCCAGTCTTATTGTGTCGTCTGATCAGTTGGGTACGGGGGTTTTTGCTCGTCAAGTATACAATCGAGATAAAAATCGGACTGATGTGTTGCATTTTTTGAGCGCTCAGGCAATTGGCGATGCAAATATCGATATGCAACGTTTGTTTGTACTAACCGGGTATCGTACGGCGTCGGCAAGTGAGTTAATTATCAATTCAATGCGGGGCGTTGATGTCGATATTATTCAGATCGGCGACCGGACTGTCGGTAAAAATGTAGGTTCAGAAGAGTTTACAGCGGCATTTGACGGATATAATTATTCTATCTTTCCGATAATGTTCAGTTCCTACAATGCCAAAAATGAAGGAGATTATACAGACGGCTTTGCTCCGGATTATTTGATTGACGAAGAAGATGGTTTCCCCGTATGGCATGAACTCGGGGATCCTGCAGAGGCAATGCTTGCCAAGGCATTGGCTGTGATCGAAGGTACTCAGACCACAGATGCAGCTCCTCGAAAGAGAAATGTATCTGGGGTGGAACGCACGGGGTTATCTATACCAATCAGATATTCGATCCAGGGTATGATTGGCGGGAATACGGCCAATTGATAGTGGTATTGCATGCTTGAAGTGTTTTAAAGAGAAATGTTGTTTTTGAGCCGATTCTGAGAAGAAATCGGACGATTTTGATTACTTTCGTCTGCAAAGGAAGTGAAGACGGATGGAGGAAATCGATAATTCAGGTGGAATATGATGATAGATCTGCGGAGTCTGGAACAGTTGAAAGAGATGCTCAACGGTGGTCCGAAAAAAATAGTCGTCGTAACCCATACAAATCCTGATGGGGATGCGATAGGATCGTCGTTAGCGTGGCGTCGCATATTGGAGAAACAAGGGCATGACGTGCATTGTGTTGTGCCAAACAGATATCCTTATTTCCTTGATTGGATGGCCGATATCTCCAAAATCGAGGTCTTCAAAGAGGATGCAGATGGAAAAATAGCAGAATTTATTCACGAAGCTGATTTAATATTCTGTCTTGACTTTAATTTGATCAGTCGGCTCGAAGGTTTGGGCGCATCGATTGAAGCCAACAAATCGGCCCGACGTATTCTGATTGATCATCATCTCGATCCTCCGGCAGAATTTGACTTGGTGTTTTCATATCCCCGCGAATGCTCGACCTCGTATATCGTGTATGAATTGATCTCCCAATATGCCGGGTGTGAAATGTTCGACTATCCAATTGCTGAATCCCTATACGTCGGTATTATGACAGATACGGGTAATTTCAGTTATAGTAATCTTTCGGCGGATCTTTTTCGGGCCGTTGCCCGTTTAGTAGAGCAGGGCATTGATATCCCGTTCATCAATACAGCCGTATATAACGGATTTTCGGAGTCACGAGTCCGTTTACTAGGGTATGCTCTGAATGATAATATGACCATACTACGTGATTATGGTGTGGGATTCATTACTTTGAGAGAGAGTGAATTACGCAGGTATCGATTCCAGCAGGGAGATAGTGAAGGGTTTGTAAATTACCCCCTGTCTATTAAGGGAATCCGTATGTCGGCTATGTTTCTGGAAACTAAGCAATTTATCCGTGTTTCACTTCGTTCTCGCGGAGAAGTTGATGTGAATCGGTTTGCCCGCAAATATTTCGGTGGTGGAGGCCATCGCAATGCAGCAGGAGGTAAATCTTTTGTCGATATGACTGCTACAGTCGAACATTTTAGGCAGGCGGTACGGGAATTTTTTGAGGAGGGACTTGTAGATTGATGAGGGGGTCGTTTCTTCAATGACATAGGCATGAAGCCTTTGTCGTTATCATCAATTGTTCGGTATCATGAGACTGTTCATGGATAAAAAAGGGTACTCAAATAGAGTACCCTTCCCTTGTTTGATTCTCGGTTTAGATTGGTGAGATGTTTTCTTATATATTATCCTTGTGACGGATGCTTCCTTTTTAGGATCTGTGCATGAAACATTGACATTCGATGAATTCGTGCCTAGAATTCAATTTTTTTCTTGTCTTTTATCAGAACAATTGTTCGTCTTTAATTTGAGAAGATTTCTATCTCTGTGTGTCTTCTGATGTGAAATTTGTATCGCCGTTTTGATCATTTATTGCGCGGGTATACTGTATATCCGCAGAATCACCGAAACTTTCTCTATGGTTCCTTGAAAAGATCAATCTCGCCTCGTTCTGCTTTATGAAAGATTGTACATAATTCGGCTACTACGGGGGAGATCAAGCCAATTACATCCTCGATATAACGGTTATCTTTCGAACTCTCTGAATTTTTATCTTTGATACGCAGCAGAATCACCGAATAAAGCGCACGGAAAAAGAGTTCTGTGTCAGACATCTCTTTGTGTCCCAATCGCTCTTTCAAGCCAGGTAATTCGGGAGCCACATGCGCGTACAATTCACGGTAACGGGCTCCAATGGGTAGTTGCAGTAATTGAAGATGCAGGTTGTGCAGATCTGCGATCAGGTGCAGCGTATGGTCGAGGTGCCCAATCGTCTCTTTCCCCTCTTCGCGTAACAGATTGACGATATCCATATACCAGATGAACAATTCCTGTTTATGGGTTTCGTCGAGTTCCGTGTGCTTCGCGACGAGTTGGGAGTAGATCGCTTCAGGACTGAACTGCAGTGCTCGGAGCAGATCCTCCAATTGCCATAAATATAAGATATATTCGGCAATGTTCGTTTTCCGTTTGCTTTGTGCAATGTACATAGAGCTGTGAATTTGGTCGTTGTGCGATCGATTGGTAATCTATTTGACAGGAAGGTTTCTCCCTATTTTGTTTGTCTCCTAGCATCGGTAATCTATAGCAATAGCTATGCAAAGTATGGTTAGGGTTGTATTGCTGTATTGAGGTTAATCTTCGTCTTCTCCTGTCTGGTAAAAATCCTCCATAAGTGCATCGATTTCGCGTCGCTCTTTTTTCGTCGGCCGTCCTGTCCCCCGGTCGCGGCTAACAAATATTGCCGTACGGGGAATATAGAGTTTGTCGAGTTCCGATTGCGGCGTGATGTTTTCACAATAAGTCGGAACATCTTTGGCCGGCAAACGATTGGAGTTCAGTTCTAGTACCCGGTAGGTGTATATGACCGGCATTTTTTTAACTGTGACGATGTCGCCTGTCTTTACATCCCGCGAAGGCTTGGTGTAGGAATCGTTGATCAATACCTTATTGTTGCGGCAGGCA
>CASDSC010000135.1 GCA_949283215.1 uncultured Alistipes sp.
CCAGAACCGGATAGGCCCGTGAACCAGAGCATGATACCGTGTTGTCCGAGCAGTTGTTCTTTGTCGGAGCGGCAGAGCATTCGGTCGAAAATCGGGTATATGTGGGTTTGGGTCATAGTCGTATGGGTTTAGAACTCCCAGAACAGCGGGATCAGGAAAATGGATAATAGAAAAACGATGATGTTGAGAGGAAGTCCGACTTTTACGAAGTCGGTAAATTTATAGTTGCCGATACCTTGGACGATCAGGTTGGTCTGGTATCCGATTGGAGTTGAAAACGAAGCCGATGCGGCCATGCAGATCGCTACGAAGAAAGGAGTGGGGTTGACCCCAAGTTGATTGGCGACCGACAGAGCGATCGGAAAGGCGAGTGCCGCAGCGGCATTATTTGTGATTAATTCGGTGAATAGGTTAGTGATCAGAAAGATGACGGCTAACAATGCGACAGGTCCTAAATCGTCGGTCAGTCCGATAATGTATTGGGCCGTAAGGTCGGCGAATCCGGAATTTTCCATGGCACGGCTGATGGCGAAAGCGCAGGCGATCGTAATCAGAATGTCCCACGATATGTATTTGGTGTATTTGCGAGGGGGGAAAAGTTTGGTCCAGGCCATGATAACCGTTGTGACGGCGACGAAGAAGAACATGTCGAGTCTGATGTTGGGGAATGCCTCTTTTGTGACGGGCAGTTCCCCGATAGTGGCGCCGACGATCATCAGAATGAGCAGCGAGAGGGCGAACCACCGTTTGCGTTTGCTGGGCAAGTCATTGTGGTCTTTCCCGTTGGTCAGGATGATAAAGACCGATGAATCGCCCCAGGTAGGGATGAAAGTATCGTCGGCCAACAGGATCAAAGTATCGCCTTCACGGAGAATCGTCCGTTCCATATTGGTGGTGATACTTTTTCCTCCCCGTCGAATCTCTTTGACCGTTGCTCCATACTTGCGGCGGAAATCGAACGTGGCGAGCGATTTGTTGATCCCGGGGAAGCGGGGTCCGATGACCGCTTCTACGCGGTGCAATTTTTCCTCTTCGGCCTCTTCGTCGATTTCGTCGGCCGCTGTGTCAGGTCGGGAGTCGGGCAGCAGGCGTCCGGAAAAGAACCACATATACAGAATGCCTGCGATGGCGATGAATACCCCCACTTTACCGAGCTCGAACATGGTAAATCCTTCATAGCCCGCTTCGAGAATCATTCCGTGCACGACGAGGTTTGTCGAGGTTCCGATGAGGGTACAGATTCCGCCCAGAATCGTAGCGTATGACAACGGGATCAGAAATTTCGTAGCAGGCAGATTGACCTTCTTTGCCCAATGTTTGATAATCGGAGCGAAAATGACTACGATCGGCGTATTGTTCAGGAAGGCCGAGATTGCGGCGATCGAAGGCAATAAGCGAATTTGTGCTTTGAGTACGGTGGTTTTACCCATCGGCAACAATCGTTTGCTCACCTGACCGAGGGCACCGCTTTGTCGTACGCCTTCGCTGACGAGGAAGAGCATGGCAACCGTAATCATTCCTTTGTTGCTGAATCCTTCGAGGACCTCTTTCGGGGATAGGATGCCCGCGCAAAGGAAGAGGATGACTACCGAGAATAGAATCATGCCCGGACGCATCTGATCGAGAACCAGGGCCACGACCATGCCGATAAGCGCTAATAATACAAAGACGATTTCAAAAGTCATGGCCAGTTAGCTTGTATGGGTTCGACAATGAATTCCGGGTTGTGGAGGTCCTCCTTGTTGTATGTAAGAGGAGTGCTATTCTGTGCCTGGACTATTTCGCATCCGGCGTTTTTTGCAATGGCATGGCCTGCAGCCGTGTCCCACTCCATGGTGGGGGCAAAACGTGGGTAGAGATCGGCTTGACCCTCTGCAACCAGGCAGATTTTGATCGAACTGCCGCTAGAGACAGTATCTATTTTGGAATGGATACGACGCAGCGAGTCAATATATGCTTCAGTTTCCGGATTGAGGTGCGAACGCGAGGCTACCACGACGAATGAATTGCGTGCCGGCAACTCTAACGGTAATTTTTGGGCTTTCTTTATCCACGCCTCTATGTTGTCATCGAGAGAGACTTGTTGGGTGTCTTTCAGTTTAAAAGCGCCCAAACCATCGGCTGCAAAATATAGAGTGTCGAGTACGGGAACGTATATGACCCCCAGTACGGGGGTTCCCTTATCCACGAGTGCGATATTGACCGTAAATTCGCCGTTTCGTTTAATGAACTCTTTCGTTCCGTCCAGGGGATCGACGATCCATAGTGTGCCCCAATCGCGACGAAGGTCGTAATCGATTTTTGCACCTTCCTCGCTCAATATCGGAAAACCGGCAGGGGTTAGTATATTAACGATTGTTTTATGTGCCGCTTTGTCTGCACGTGTCAAAGGCGAAGCGTCTGCTTTATATTCGATACGAAAGTCGGCGTGAGGGTCGTTATATATGTCGAGGATATGCCGTCCTGCTTCGATAGCTGCCCGAAGTGCAAATTGCAATAATGTGTTGTAATTTTTCATGAGAACACATGTCAGGCAGAGTCATTGTCGAGAGGAACTGTACGGATGAATCTGCAATTGGTAAATTTTGTCCCAAGGGGGATTCAAACAAGATTATTACAAAAATAATAATCTTTTAACAAATTTTCTTTTGAATATTGCTTTTCGGTATCGAAAGGACCGCGTAGAACACTAAAAAAGAGAATATGGACAATTTGCTTTTTATGATGTGATTTGTCGGAAAAATGTATCTTTGTTGCGCGTGAATAATTTTGATGTAGAGAATTTGACATAAATGTTTAACAATGCGTAATATGGGAATTTATGCTAAAGGAGGCCGAGTTTTGGCTGTCGTGTTGAGTACCCTGGTATGGGTCGGATGTGGTAAGTCATCGTCCGGGGCGGAAGATTTTGCCAAGGATATGAAGGTGACGTTTTCTCCAACCAAAAGTTCTGTGATAGAGCCGGGTGAAAATGCCGTCTTTGATATTCGGGTGACAGGAGTTGATAATTTGAAGAGCCTTGAAGTAGCAAAGTATCGGGAAGGTGAATTTGTGTCTGATCTGGCAGAGGTAAGTAAAGGAAGTTTCGAAGGTGATAAGTATACTTATATTTATACTGTCGACCAGGAAGACGGTTTGGGTAATATTGTTTTGAAATTTACTCCTGTAGATATTTATGATAATGAGGGAGAGACCGTTTCTTTTACCATAGAGGTTACAGGTCATCAGCTTATTCCGACGGGAGCGAAAATCGTATCCCGTATGACCGGGGCGACTCCTGCGGGGGAAAATTATCCCAATCCCAACAGGACAGATCTGTGGTATAATGTCGGTGGTACCGATCTGGGTATATACTGGCGGATGGGAGGCGACAAGGTTGGTATTGTGTTTGGCGATACCTATGGACGGGATTGGCGTCCGGGATATACTCCTGATTGGCGTTCCAATGTGCTTGCCTTCAGTACGGATACCAATTTGCTGGACGGATTGACATTCGACGATATGGTGTGCGACGAAACCGGGAGTGCGAAGGAGATCATCTATAGTGCCCATAATACGTCCGGGACAGGCGACTGGTCGTCGATTCCCACAGCCGGGATCCGGATCGGGACGACGGATTATATTCACTATATGAATGTAAAGGCGTGGAATCCGATATGGTTGACCAATTGGTCAGGATATGCATCATCGACCGATGGTGGCCAATCGTGGACCTTACACAAAGAGTTGTTTAAGTCATCGAGCCGCTTTGCCCAGGTAGCGTTGTGGGAGCAGGGCGAATGGATCTATGCGATGGGGTCGATTATTGGACGTCGAGGGCTGCCTTATTTAGCCCGATTCAAGGGTGAGAATATTCTTTCGCCAAATAAATACGAGTATTGGAACTCGGAATATGGGTGGATGCAGAATGCCGAGTTGTCGACTACCCCGTTATTCGGTAATTATACCAATGAAATGTATGCCGAACCTACGTTGGTATATCATGATTATTTCAAACGATGGATATCGGTTTATTATAATGAGGTCAAAGGGCGGTTGGTAATGCGTGACGCGCCGCAACCTACGGGACCGTGGAGTGAAGAACGTTTGGTTGTGGAAGAGACGCAATATCCGGAATTGTATGGAGGATTCATTCATCCGCTCAAATTGGATGGACCATACGTGTATGTGTCATTTACCCAGTGGGATCCGTTGTATAATGTATTCCTTATGAGGATAGATTTGACAACAGAAACTGAATAATTAGACAAAATTGGACATAATAAGGAGGGACGATATTGTCAAGGCAATATCG
>CASDSC010000136.1 GCA_949283215.1 uncultured Alistipes sp.
ATCGCGGCATCGGTGATTGTGTCATTGTTCCGACGGAGTTTGCCGATCTGCAGTAGAGTCTGTTTTCAGAACATGATTGTGTCGTGTGATGTGTCGACGGCATAATTATGTGTAAGCAGAGATGCCAGGTGATTCTGCCGGAAATTTGGATCGTTATCTGAAAATCTCTATCTTGGATGTGCCGGGAGAGGATAGCCCGGTGATAAAGTCTGTTAATTTGTAAAATGCGTGTTATGAGTCGAATGACATTGTTCTCTTCTGTGTTTGCGTGTACATTGTTGTTTATGGGCAGCGTGTATGCGGAGAACGGTGCTTCTGGTGAGGCTATTGCGGTTGAATGCCGTTTTGGCGGAGAGATTGGAGCTCGGACCGAGGCGTTGGTGGAGCATTGGATCCTTCCTGCATGGGAAGCCAATCCGATGATGACCGAAATGTTCCGATTGCGGGATCGCAAGCCTCCGTATGAGTTTCCGGTACCATGGGCCGGAGAATTTGCTGGTAAACATTTGACAGCCTCGGTGGCTCTGTCACGGATGTGTGACGATGCCCGGCTCGATTCGATGATGGCCGCCTTGGTCGATGAATTGGCAGCCTGTCAGGCGCCGAACGGCTATCTCGGGCCTTTTGCCGAGGCCGATCAGTTGATGGGTAATTGGGATCTTTGGGGACATACCCATGTGATATACGGGCTGCTCGGGTATTATGATCGTACGGGTTCTGAACAGGCGCTTGAAGTGGCACGTCGGATTGGGGATCGGGTTTGTGAAACCTATCTGACCGGAGGACGGCGATTGCACGAAGCGGGGAGTTATGAGATGAATATGGCAATCGGTCATGGTATGACACTGCTTTATGCAAAGACAGGCGAAAAGCGTTACCTCGATATGGCGCGCGAGACATTGCGCGAGTGGGAGTACGAGGGGGCTGGAGATTATTATCGGCAAGGACTGGCGGGGACCCCGTTTTACTTGACTCCGAAGCCCCGATGGGAAAGCCTGCATTGCATCCAGATGATGGCAGAGTTGTATCGTATCACGGGAGACGAATCGTATAAGACGGCGTTGATAAATTTGTGGCGGAGTATACGGGAGACCGATATTCATAATAATGGTTCGTTCACGGCCGGAGAGGGAGCAGTAGGCAATCCGTTCAAGGTGGGTGCGATCGAGACGTGTTGTACGGTGTCGTGGATCGCGCTTTCGATCGATGCATTGCGACTGACGCATGATCCGGCGATTGCCGATGCGTTGGAACTGGCACTGTGGAATGCTGTGTTGGCCTATGCTCATCCGAGCGGTCGTTGGGTGACCTACGATACACCGATGGATGGGAAACGCGAGGCTTCGGCACATTCGATTGTTTTCCAGTCGCGTCCTGGTACACCCGAACTCAATTGTTGTTCGGTCAATGGACCACGGGGGCTCGGCATGTTGGCCGATTGGGCCGTGCTGGTGAATGAAAAGGGAGAGGAAGATGCGCTTTATCTTAACCATTATGGATCTGGAGAGGTGAGGATAAACGACCGTCAGGGCCGGAAGTGGACTTTGACCAATGAGACGGACTATCCGGTTTCGGGCCGGGTTGTTGTGCATGTTGATCCTGAACGACCGGCAGAGACCGTATTGAATCTGCATATCCCGACATGGTCTAAGAAGACGTCTGTGCGGTTGGTGTCGGGAGGCAAGGTGTCCGAACTGAAGGCCGATGCGGGAAGTTATTTGGCGATTGACAGACGCTGGAAGCCGGGCGATCGTATCGAGATCGAGTTCGATATGTCGTTGCATTATTTGCGGGGGGATCGTTATGTTGAGGGGCGCACGTCGATTTATCGGGGGCCTTTGCTGATGGCGTGGGATCAGTCGCGCAACGCGGAGGATGCCGACCGGATTCCTACGTTCGACGTGAAAACGCTGGATTTGAAACCTGTGCCCGTAGAGGCTCATGGAGTAGTTGACCGTCGGTACGCCCCGATCGTATTGTACGAAGCGACAGGTGTTGGTACGGCCGGACAACCGGTGACAGTTCGGTTGTGTGATTTTGCGTCGGCCGGAGCTGCCGGGTCGTTGTATCGGTCGTGGTTGCCTGTCGAGGGGTCGGGTCCCATGGCCACACCGCCAGTTCCGTTTAAGGAGAATGATAAGCCGACGATTGTGCCTGCCGAATAATGGCGAATGCGTATGTAAAAGAAACGTCCCGGTCGTTGAGATCGGGACGTTTTTTGTGGCTACTGCTCCGGGGACAGAATAGTGGCCTCCACAGTTTTACCTTTCCCTGGCCAATAACCCCTATTGAATTCAGTATAAATTCCCCGCCTCCCATTATCGCGGAGGCGGGGAATCATTAGGGGCTTAGGGTGAATCCACTAGGATATGGATGGATCCGATACGTGTGTAACCCGCAGTTAGAAAAAAGCTCCTTCGGGAACGGGTTGCTGTTCCTGTTTTGATAGATTCCGCAAACTTTTGTTGTCTTTAAAGTTGAAATCGGCCATCCGGAGCTTGTTGAGGTCGATTCCTTCCTGAGAATCGGAGACATAAGGCACGAACAAAGTGTTTTGATCGGACCAGTCGGAGTATGTGATTGTTCCGTCGGTAACAAGTCCGATTCGGTATACACGGTGGGCCGCACGTTTGCCTTCGGTTTGCTGGATGTCGACCCGTAGTTGGTCACCTTTGCGCGATGCGGTGAATTCGCAGATCGAATAGTCTCCGTTCCGGTATTCAAAGCCGTCACCTGCATCGTCGTATAATGAGCCTTTTGCCTTGCCGTTACCCAGAGGGTTGACGAGCAATGTGATTGAGTCGGCACTGTATTGTGAGGTATTTTGAACGACGCGATGCATCGGGACAATGGCTCCCGGACGCAATGCAAGATATGGCTGATATCCGTCGTCCGTATCTTCAAGTTTCAGGATGTCCCAATCGCCCTTGGGCAATGCCGGATCGGCACTCCATCGGGGAATGACCAGCAGATCGTTCCCCCAGAGGAATGCTTCCTGTTCCTGACGAAGAGCGAGGTCTGTCGGGTCACTCAGGAAGACGGGACGCATGACTGGCATGCCGGTAGTTGCCGCTTCATGAAATGCAGTGTATAGATAGGGTAAGAAGCGGTAACGACGTTCGAGTGCCGTGCGGGCGATATTTTCGGTTTTAGGTCCGAAAGCCCAGGGTTCCTGATCGGCGGTTCCTGCTGATGAGTGGTTGCGCGAGAAGGGATAGTATGCTCCGATAGCCATCCAGTGGGCGAGGAGTTCGGCATTGGCGTTTTCGCCGAAACCGCCGATGTCTGGGCCGTTAAAGGGTTGGCCGGAGAGACCGAGGGTGATCGACATGGGGATCGAAACCCGCAGGTGGTCCCAGCTCGAGACATTGTCCCCGGTCCAGGTTGCGCCGTACCGGTGGCCTCCGAGGAAGTTGGCACGTGAAAGGACGAAAGGCCGTTTGTCGGGGTTGGCCTGCAGGATGCCTTCGCGGGTTGCGCGTATCATCAGCATTCCGTACACATTGTGGTAGCGCAGGTGAATATCTTGCGGAAGTTCGTTTCCGCCGCGGTGAATGTTGTCGGTTGGCATCGAAAAGTTGACGCCATTGAAGACAGCCGGTTCATTCATGTCGTTCCATACGCCGTCGATACCGGTCGCCATGAAGTCTTTGTAGAGTCCGCTCCACCATTCACGTGCTTCGGGCATGGTAAAGTCGGGGAAAGCACAAGCTCCAGGCCATACGTTTCCAATGAATGTATCGCCGTTTTTGTCTTTGACCCAGAGGTCGCGTGCTGTGCCTTGCTGATAGGCGAAATAGTTGTCATCTTTTTTGAGGCCGGGATCGATCATGTAGACCGCTTTGAACTGTTTGTCGTGAAGATAGTCGTTGAGACCTTTGGGGTCAGGGAAGCGGTTCTTATCGAATGTGAAGCAGCGGAATCCATCCATGTAATCGATATCCATCCAGATCACGTCACAGGGCAGGTTCCGGTTACGCAGTTCGTCGGCGATCTCTTTGACTCTCGTATCAGGGAAATAGGAGTATCGGCATTGTTGGAATCCGAGAGCCCAAAGGGGGGGCAATTCCATGTAGCCAGTCAGTTTCGCGAGGGTTTTCAATACTTCCTGCGGGGACTTTTTGTCGATGACGATCACTCTGGGGGCAGCGCTTTCCGAGGTGAACACGATCGGGTTGTCGAGTTGGATGGTCTGTTTCCATGTATTGTCGACCAGAATACCGAACGCCGAGCCATCCTGCCGGACCCCCAGTATCCAGGGATGGGATTGGTAGAGCTGACGACCTTCGTAAGCGTTGTATGAATAGTTGTCCGTATTCCATAAGGTGACTTCGGTTCCATTGCGGCGCAGATCGCCGATCACCTCACCCGTACCATACAGGTCTGTATTGGCGGGGTAAGCGAAGCTGACCACGGATTTGCCGTCGGCGACCGAATATTCCGGTTTTATTGACCAACGTGCGGGTAGTTTCCCCGAGGGTTTCAGATCGCGAATTATGGCCAGGGAAGGCATCATGCGAGCCGAATCGAAATCGGCCGGATAGAAGACGGCGATGTCGCGTTCGCAGAGGAATGCGGTTTGCGCCTGCACGGTTTGTAATGTCCCGGCCAGTGCAAGCAATGCAAGGAGTCGGAATATTTTCATGATGGGATGTTTTTAGGGTCTTATTGACAAAGATAACATTTTATCGGTAAGGCTGATCGGATCTGGCGGCGGTCATCGGGATTCATCGGGAGAGGAGCGTCGGAGGATACGCAGTGTGCGACGGGTGCGTTGTACGAGGAAAATACCGTCAGCCTTGGCGTAGCGTGCATAAGAATTTGCGTCGTAACCTCGGATGGTCAACAGTTCCATGTGATCGTTGTAAGCGACTCTGAAATCGTTCCGTAAAATTTCGACGGCTTTGCCGAGTAGTCTTGAATTGTCGACGCTCAGACTCAGACTGACGGCGGAACTTTGGATCAGGTTGATTTTGACCCGATGATAGTGGAATACGTAAAATATGTCGGCGAGTCGTTCTTCGAGTACGAATGAAAAATCCTTGGGTCGGATCGTAATGAGGATCTGGTTACTTTTGAGAATGCGAACGGGAACGTTGATGGCTTTCGATATAGTGTTTCGGATTACACTGCCGGGCTTGCTGGAATCCCCGAAAGGACGTACGTACAGCGGAATATTTTTGTTTTGTAAAGGCTTGATTGTCTTTGGGTGAATGATCTGTGCACCGCTGTATGCCAGTTCGATGGCGTCGAGGTATGTGAGTTCGGGTATCAATACCGCATCGTCGAAACGGCGAGGGTCGGCGTTCAGAATACCGTCTACATCTTTCCAGATCGTTACCCGTTCAGCATCGAGCAGGTTCCCGACGATGGCGGCCGTATAGTCAGACCCTTCGCGTCCCAGTGTGGTAGGTTCCCCGGAGAGAGTTCCTCCGATAAATCCCTGTCCGATGAATACATGGACGGGATGGCCTGCCGTGACGGTTTTTAGTCGGATACCTGAGGCGTCGAGATCGACCGTTGCCTCGCGGAAACGATCGTCGGTGATCAGACAGGCACGCATATCGATCCATCGGTTGTCGATTCCTTGTGCTTCAAGAAAATTAGATACGATCGTCGTGGAAATCAGTTCTCCGAAACTGACAAGCATGTCGTATGCGCGATCGAAATCATCATCGGGTTTGATTGAAGTGATACATGCGGAGAGTCGGGAATAGAGCGTTTCGAGTGCCGGGCGAGCAAGAAAGGTAGCATTGCGTTCCGTATGCGGATGTGATTGTTCATCTGTGTGAAATATTGGTGCATTGGTGCGGTTGAGGTTCTCGTTTTTTTTCGCCTGGCCAAAAAGATCGTTGATAATTTGTTCGTGGTATGCAATGATTTCGGAAGCTCGGTTGAGAGCATCGGACGAGCGCCCGTGTATGCAATGGTCGAGCACTTCTTCAAGGGCATTAGTTGTTTTGCCCATGGCCGAAATGACGATGAATATCGGTTCTTTTTCTTCGGAGACGATACGGCACAGGTTGCGGACGCCCTCGGCCGTACGGACCGAAGCTCCGCCGAATTTATAGATTTTCATCGGTTTGTTTTGATTGCAAGCGTGATGGTACGTAGCTGTGAAAGTGCAGTAAGAAAGCAAAATGCCGGCGCGTGAGGGTTCGAGCCGGCATTTTTTAATACTTCAGTCCGGTTATTTGTCGAAAGATACCGGGGTGTTCGTATTCCAGAAGAGGAAGGCGAACTGGTCGGTAACCTCTTCGATTTTTTTCGAGGTGGGTTTTCCCGCACCGTGTCCGGCTTTTGTTTCGATACGGATCAGGGTTGGTCGTTCACATCCTTGAGCAGCCTGGAGTGTAGCGGCGAACTTGAATGAGTGGGCCGGTACAACGCGGTCGTCGTGGTCGGCTGTTGTAACGAGGGTGGCCGGATAGCAAGTACCCTTTTTGATGTTGTGCAGCGGCGAATATTTGTAGATGTATGCGAACTGTTCGGGATCGTCGCTGTTTCCGTATTCGACGCTCCAACCCCATCCGATTGTGAAACGATGATAACGGAGCATGTCCATGACGCCCACGGCAGGCAGAGCAACGGCATAGAGGTCGGGGCGTTGTGTCATGCATGCACCGACGAGCAGGCCTCCGTTCGATCCACCGGCGATAGCCAGTTTTTCACTTGATGTATATCCTTTGTCGATGAGGTATTCGGCTGCTGCGATAAAGTCGTCGAACACATTCTGCTTTTGTTCGAGCATACCGGCACGATGCCAATTTTCGCCGTACTCATTGCCTCCGCGGAGGTTTGCGATTGCATAAACACCTCCTTGCTCCATCAGCATGATCGCAGAAGGAGAGAATCCCGGGGTCATGCTGATGTTGAATCCGCCATACCCGTACAGATAGGTCGGGTTTTTGCCATTGAGTTTAATGTCTTTTCGGTGAACGAGGAACATCGGCACCTGTGTACCGTCCTTGCTTGTGTAGAAGACCTGTTCCGATGTGTAGAGCGACGGGTCGTAAGCCACCTCGGACTGGCGGAACAACGTCGATTCGCCTTTTTCGAGGTCGTAGCTGTATACGATCGGGGGGGTTGTGAATCCCGAGACGGCATAGAAGGTTGTCG
>CASDSC010000137.1 GCA_949283215.1 uncultured Alistipes sp.
CGCGCCTTCTTTTTTGACCTATCGCCATGGGGTGACGAACCGGCAACCGACGACCCGACGCAACCCTCTGGAACCGATATAGCCACACTCAAAGAAATGCTCAGCGAAGCATACCGATTGAATCAGGGTCAGAAAATGTGTTACATCGGGGGATTCCCGGCTTGGGCATTCAAATATACCGATTGGGCTGGCGGTTCACACGGCGATGTGGCGACCGAATGGGAATTCAGCCGCCTGATCAGCGCATACAACGCATTCAAAGATGCCGATGCCATCGGTTACGGAGCATTGGCCAATGCTTCCTTCTGGCAACATTTCCCTCTCGATGACCAATACCCCCAACATTGGGTAACACACGACGAACTGCGTGCGCGAGGTTATCTCGATGCCGCCGGCCACGTCGACTTCAAAGGCAGAGAATTCATCATCTTTTATGTCGGCGATTACGACGCTTCGTCCTGGATCACCCAACGTACCCCCTCGATATGGGATCATCCCGACCGAGGAAAACTACCCCTCATGTGGTGCATAAGCCCTGTATTGCAGGAACGTGTACCCATGGTATTGCACAATTTCAGAAAAACTGCGACTGCAAACGACTACTTTGCCGCGGCTGACAATGGTGCCGGATACCTTATGCCCGGAATGTTGCAGGCTCCCCGCGAAATATCCGGCCTACCCGACGGTCTCGAAGTGTGGGCTAAGCATTGTAAACCGTATTATGACCGATGGGGATTGACAATTACAGGATTTATAATCGACGGCCTGGCTCCCGGATTGAATCAGGATGGATTGGATTGTTACGCTTCATTCAGTCCGAACGGAATCGTTCCTCAAAAAGTTCCCCTCACGTTGTTGCACGGGGATATGCCCATTTTACGCGCCGATGAGGATATCAATCAAGACCCCAAAAACGCGGCTCTCCGGATCGTCGAACGTGTCAACAATCGCCCTGTCCCGTTCCATTGGTTCCGAAACATCCTTAAAACTCCCGACTGGTATGTCGCAGTCATGAAAGAACTTCAGCGCATCGCCCCGAATATCGAGCTTTTGGACTCCCCGACATTCTTCGAACTCTACCGTATTTGGCTCAAACAAAACCCCGACGCGGCTACCGGGAATATCAATCCATAATTTATATTCGTAAAAGCGACACAAATTATAAGGCTCGTTCAAAACACATAGTCTTTAGGCCGAAGCTTATAAACTCCACCCGATTTTCAACCGATTCAACCCTGAAATCAAGATCTCGCACCCCCTTAGGCTGATCCGAGTGGCACCAATCGACACAGAATCCATCCCGCTTTTTCACGGCTGCATTTCATGCAATTCACAGATCGGGAACATACTGTCTTTTGCTGAAAAAACGTTATCTTTGTCCGCTTGATCGATTGGCGAAATCGGCCCCAACCAGCCATAACACTTGGTGGTTCACAATCCGTATTTCGTATCCGATCGGAACGCAATGAGTATTATGAGCGAATCGAAATACACCCCTCAAATAGAAATCAAAGGAGCCCGCGTCCACAACCTGAAAAACATCGACGTAACCATCCCGCATAACGAGTTGGTCGTCATCACGGGTCTTTCGGGTTCTGGAAAATCGACACTCGCCTTTGATACCATATTTGCCGAAGGACAACGCCGTTACGTAGAAAGCCTTTCGGCATACGCACGTCAGTTCCTCGGACGGATCGACAAACCCGATGTCGATCAAATCACCGGTATAGCACCCGCCATCGCTATCGAACAGAAGGTCAATACCCGGAATCCGCGTTCGACCGTGGGAACAACAACCGAAATATACGACTACCTGAAACTGCTTTTTGCACGGATCGGAAAAACCTATTCTCCGATCTCGGGACAGCAGGTTATCGCCTATTCGGCTGCCGAAGTGGTCGACAAAATCGTCGCTCTTCCCATAGGTTCGCGCATTTTGATCACGGCTCCGATTCATCTATCCGAAGGTCAGGGAATCATCGAAAAATTAACCTTGATGCTCCAAGACGGTATTCAACGCGTATGGAGCAACCACGAACTGCATTTTATCGAAGATTACATCGCACACGTCGACCCCAAAATTGATCCAGAATCGATACTGGCTGTGATCGACCGCGCAAAAACCCGCAACGACGAAGAAATGCTCAGTCGTCTCGGAGACTCCGTGGAAC
Organism: uncultured Alistipes sp.; assembly: GCA_949283215.1. Classification (GTDB taxonomy): domain Bacteria; phylum Bacteroidota; class Bacteroidia; order Bacteroidales; family Rikenellaceae; genus RGIG1874. The sequence goes on from CASDSC010000137.1 coordinate 2,172, forward strand.
GTGCTTTCAATTACGGGAACGGGGTTTGCAAAGTTATCATACAAAGCGACAAACCAGGAATGGAAACCACTCAGAGTTACTCTTCCCGGTTCGAAGCCGATGGCATGACTTTCGAAGAGCCGTCGGAACATCTCTTCAGCTTCAACAATCCGACAGGTGCCTGCCCCCGCTGTGAAGGATACGGCAAGGTGGTCGGTATCGACGAAGACCTGGTCATCCCTGACAAAACAAAAAGCATATATGAAGATGCGGTTGCCTGTTGGAAGGGCGAAACCATGCGCTGGTGGAAAGACCAATTGATCGAACACGCTACAGAATCAGGCTTCCCGATTCACCGCCCGTTCTTCGAATTGACGCGCGAAGAGAAACAACTCTTATGGCGCGGCAACCGTTTTTTCAAAGGACTCGACGACTTCTTCAAATTCCTCGAAGGGGAACGGTACAAAATCCAGTACAGGGTCATGCTATCACGCTATACAGGCAAAACCACTTGTCCCGAATGCGGCGGCAGCCGTCTGCGAAAAGAGGCGCTGTACGTCAAAATCGGAGGAATGACAATTGCCGATATGGTCATGATGCCCGTCAGCGAATTGGCGACGTTCTTCACCCAGCTCGATCTCGACGACCATGACCGTAAAACCGCAGACCGTATTCTGACCGAAATCCGCAACAGATTACAATATCTGCTCGACGTCGGATTGGGATACCTGACTCTCGACCGACTATCCTCTACACTTTCGGGCGGTGAGAGTCAGCGCATCAATCTGGCTACTTCTCTCGGCAGCAATCTCGTAGGATCACTCTATATTCTCGATGAACCCAGCATTGGTCTGCACCCGCGCGACACGCACCGATTAATCAAAGTCCTCAAACAGTTGCGCGACCTCGGCAACACGGTGATCGTCGTCGAACACGAAGAGGAGATTATTCGGGCAGCTGACCGCATCATCGATATCGGCCCTGAAGCGGGTTATAACGGAGGGGAAGTGGTTTTCAACGGCCCCATCAACCAATTGATCCATGTACAAGGAAGCCTGACAGCAGATTATCTGACCGGCCGACGGTCGATCGATCCCCCTACAACACACCGGCGATGGAGCAATTACATCAAAATTAAAGGCGCTCGGGAAAACAACCTCAAAGGAATCGACGTGAAAATTCCACTCGGGGCAATCACTTGTGTGACCGGCGTCAGCGGAAGCGGAAAATCATCGCTTGTCAAAGGGATTCTCTACCCCGCCCTGCGAAGACAACTCTTCGAAACCGGCCTGAAACCCGGCAATTTCGAAGGACTGGATGGCGATTACTCCCTGCTCAGTTCAGTCGAGATGGTGGATCAGAACCCAATTGGAAAATCATCTCGATCCAATCCTGTAACCTATATCAAAACATACGATGACATACGCAAAATATTTGCAGATCAGCCTTATGCAAAACACAATGGATATGGACCTTCTCATTTCTCATTCAACATTGCCGGCGGTCGGTGCGAAGAGTGTCAAGGAGAAGGATTCATCAAGGTCGGCATGCAGTTTATGGCCGATGTCGAACTCGTATGCGATGCCTGCGGGGGCAAACGATTCAAAGAGGAGATCCTCGAAGTAAAATACCATGGCAAATCAATCTATGACGTACTGGAAATGACGGTCGACGAGGCGATCGGCTTTTTCGGCCAATTCAAAGAAAGTACAAATCGAAAAGTCGTCGAAAAACTCCAAACTCTACAAGCAGTCGGACTGGGGTATATCAAACTCGGGCAGTCTTCATCCACGTTGTCAGGTGGTGAAAGCCAACGCGTTAAACTCGCTTCGTTCTTGATTAAAGAAAATGCGTCGGGACCTATCCTCTTTATTTTCGACGAACCGACCACGGGACTCCATTTCCACGACATCAAGAAATTGCTCGCGTCGTTCGATGCCCTGATGGCTAAAGGCCATTCCATCGTTATTGTCGAACACAACATGGATGTCATCCGATGTGCCGACTGGGTCATTGACCTGGGTCCCGAAGCCGGTGATGCCGGAGGTAAAATCGTTTTCGAAGGCACACCCGACGAACTGATGAAATGCAAAGAAAGTCACACAGGACATTTCTTAGCATTACACTCAAAAACAAAAAGATAAATATGGAGTTCTACATATATACTTTACCTAATGGCATTCGCTGTATCCACAAGCGGGTCCGTTCATCTATCGTCCATTGCAGCCTCACTATCGGCACTGGAAGTCGAGACGAACTCACTTCTGAATTCGGTATGGCCCACTTGATAGAACACGCAATATTCAAAGGTACCACGCATCGGCGTGCATACCATATCAACAGCCGCCTCGAAAACCTCGGTGGAGAACTTAATGCATATACCACAAAAGAAGAAACCGTGGTCCATGCCACGACATTACGAAGCGATTTCGGAAAAGCGGCCGAATTGATCGCCGACATAGTGTTCCATGCAACTTTCCCCGAACGAGAACTATCTACTGAGAAAAAAGTCATTCTTGACGAAATCGAATCCTACAAGGATTCTCCCGCCGAACGTATCTTCGATGACTTCGAAGACCTCATATTCGCCAGCTCATCGCTCGGGCACAACATTTTAGGCAGAAAAGCGGCAATCACCCGTTACGTCCGGGAAGACCTGTTTGCATTCACGGCCCGCACGTACAACACGGACCGTATGGTATTCGCCTCGATCGGCAACATCTCGGAACGTCGCTTCCGGGAAACGGTCGAACGTTATTTCGGTTCAGCTACTCCATCGCCCCGCTCCTTCGAACGCGACACCCAACTTCCCTACCATCCTTTTGACAAAACCGTACACCGGAATACCCATCAGGCGCACTGTATCGTAGGAAACCGGGCCTACGACCTGAACGACGAACGACGACTGACTCTTTCTCTGCTCATCAATCTGCTGGGAGGTCCTTCGGCCAACTCATTGCTCAACACGTCAATTCGTGAAAAACACGGCCTTTCCTACAATATCGACGCTTCTTACACCCCTTTCAGCGACACCGGTGTCGTAGCGATCTATTTCGGAACAGACAAAGACAAAGTCGACCGTTGCCTCGAACTGTTACACGCAGAAATCCGTAAATTATGCGACTCGATGCTCTCGTCCCGTAAATTGTCGATCGCAAAGCGCCAGTTCATCGGTCAATTGTCGATCGCCATGGAGAGTAACGAAGGATATATGCTCGGAGCAGGGAAAAGTCTGTTGGTGTACGATTCGGTCGACAGTATGGAGCAAATCTACCGCAGAGTGTCGGATATCACACGCGAAGAAATATGTGATGTAGCAAACGAAATTTTCGGTTCGCAGCTATCTTATCTGTGTTACAGATAATATCCGTCATGAGTACATACAGACATCAGAAGTAATCGGTTGAACCTACCGATTCAAAGTCTTTTTGGCCGGCAACTCTACCCCATCGAGTTCGAAGATCGCGCATGAACTTCGACAAAAGGCCTTGATTTTCAGATTACTGACAAAAAAAACGTCCGTATGGGCTACCCAAATGACCATCATACTTCATCGGTCGATCAATACCTATCAATACATTATTCTTCTGCCTATATCATGGGCGCGGCGATATTCCGAAGAATACGATTATTTCACACGGATAAGGTTCAGTCCGTCGCGTAACGGCAATATCACATTTTCGACACGCGGATCTTCGCACACCATCCGGTTAAACTCAAGAATCGCTTGGGTATGACGGTCATTGTGCGCCACAGATTCTGTCACCTTGCCATACCACAACACATTATCGGCCAACAGATAACTGCCACTATGGACTAAACCATCCATCACCATACGGTAATATTGCGGATATTCTCGCTTATCTCCGTCAATAAAAACCAAATCAAACTTCGTATTCAGGTTCGGAGCAATGTCGAGGGCAGACCCGATATGTAACACGATGCGATCGGCATATGCACTCCGATCGAAAAAGGACCGGATCAACATCTCGAGTTCATCATCGACCTCGATCGTATGCAACACGCCCCCCTCGGGTAATCCCCGAGCCATGCTCAACGCTGAATAACCGGTGAAGGTTCCAATCTCAAGTACGGTCTGCGCTCCGAGCATACGAACAACCATTTCAAGGAAAAGTCCCTGCACATGACCCGACAACATACGTGGTTGCACCATCCGCTGATGGGTTACCCTGTCAAGCTCATCGAGCAAAGCCTCCTCCGGAGACGAATTGTCGAGAATATATCGATCGATTGAATTCATGGCACTAAAGTACAAAAAGTTTTACCCTTTCCGGGAAAAGCGACACGCTCTTCCCGGACATACTATAATCTGACCCGTTTAATACTGACTGGGAATCGTCATAATACGTACAATCTGCCCGGCGGTCCGACGGATATTGCGGATCGACAAGTCCCGCGCCATCGCCTCTTCGAGCCCGATCGGCCCCTGTTGGATAGGCAAAACTGCCCGGAACCCTGCTTCGCACAAACGATCACAATCCGTCACACTACCTCCTATTGCAACAACCGGAATGCCCGCATGACGAGCCCGTTGCATGACCCCCCAGGGAGCTTTTCCCATCATCATCTGGCAATCCAACCGGCCTTCACCCGTCAACACAAGATTTGCCCCACGCAAAACATCCTCGAAACGGATTGCATCAAGCACCAGTTCGATCCCCGAGCGTAATGTCGCATGAACCACGCCCGCCATTCCACCTCCTGTACCTCCCGCCGCTCCACTTCGAGGCAAACGAGCCAAATCGACCGCACAGGACTTTGTCAGAATCTGAGCAAAATGCAACATGCCTCGCTCCAAAATCCGGATCTCCTCGTCATCAGCTCCTTTTTGCCGAGCAAACAAGTATGAAGCCCCTTCGGGGCCCGTCATCGGACTCTCCACGTCGCATGCCAACTCAAAGGTACATGCTGCGAGTTCGGGCAGCATGCCTTCTGTATCGATTCGAACAATCCGCTCCAAATTACCTCCCCCTTCAGGAACCTCGTTCCCTGACGAATCGAAAAACCGTACACCCAGCGCACGCAAAAGTCCGGTTCCCGCATCATTCGTCGCACTGCCACCTACCCCCAAAACAATGTGCCGGCATCCACTACGCACGGCATCCAACACCAACTCTCCTGTTCCGAAAGTCGTCGTAACCAAAGGATTGCGTTCCTCTGAAGACAATAGCGGCAAACCGCTCGCTGCAGCCAACTCAATCACAGCTCGCTGACCATCACTGAGATACGTTGCACGGACCGGTCGCATCAACGGATCATGCACAACGCGTTCGACCTTCTTCCCCGGCCAACAAGCCGCCAAGGCTTCAGTCAAACCCTCGCCTCCATCCGACACCGCGCAAACCGCGACCTCACAATCGGGATCCATCTCCCGAACACCTGCAGCTATAGCCTGACCAGCCTCCATCGAGGATAATGACCCTTTGAAAGAATCGCAAGCAGCAACTATTTTTCTCATACGCCCCTTTTCGTTTTACAGAGCTATACATAGCAAAAACCCGTATTCAGCGAACACGGGATTTTACATCAGTCACATTATATATCACACCATTGACCAAAATAACGGCCAACACCAGCATAATCGCTATTTACAGATATCCATCTGTCTTTGGTGCGTGATCTTTTCACAATAATGGCAACGCAAGGCGATCTCCCCATCGTCCCCCTTGATCACATCAAAAACCGTCCTCACCGGTTCAATATTGGTGATACACTTGGGATTGGCACATTTGACGATCCCCTCGATACGGTCCGGCACAGTAACCGGCCGCTTCTCGATCACCTCATAATCCTTGATGATATTGACAACGGCCATCGGTGCAATCAGCGCGATCCGATTGATCTCCTCCGGGGCACAATAACGTCCGTTGATTTTGATGATCGCTTTCGTACCCATACGCTTGCTCTCGAGATTCGTTCCGAACGTGATGCGATTCGTCTCCTTGTCGAGCCCTAGAATATTGATAATTTTGAACAAACTGTCGGCCGGCAGATGGTCGATCACGGTTCCATTCTCGATAGCACGGACTTCGAGTTTCTGATTCATCGTTTTCATTTTTTCGCTCCTAACAAATAACTGATGATGGCCATACGGGTGTATACGCCATTCTCGGTTTGGTTGAAATAATAGGCTTTCGGATTGTGATCGACATCGGTGCTGATCTCATTGACACGCGGAAGCGGATGCAGAATACGCATATTGGCTTTCGTGCCATCCAGCATGTCGTTCTGCAAGACATAGACATTCTTGACTCGCTCGTATTCCATCGGATCCGAAAACCGCTCACGCTGTACCCGGGTCATGTAGACAATATCCGCTTGGTTGATCGCCTCGTCGATCTCCGTCTTCTCTACAAACGACAAGCCCTTGGCCTTAAGGAACATCTTATACTCCTCAGGCATCTGCAACTCGGGAGGTGCCACGAACGTGAATTGCGTCTTGAAATGCGACATGGCCTGCAGTAACGAATGGACCGTACGGCCATACTTCAAATCGCCGATCATCATGATATTGATCCCGTCCAGTGTCCCCTGCGTTTTCTTGATCGAGTACAAATCGAGCAACGTCTGCGAAGGATGTTGGTTGGCACCGTCACCGGCATTGACCACCGGAACTTTCGAAATCTCACTCGCATACCGCGCCGCCCCCTCGATCGAATGGCGCATAACGATCATGTCGCAATAATTGGAGATCGTCATGATCGTGTCATGAAACGTCTCCCCTTTCGAAACGCTCGTGTTCGATGTCCCCGAAAAACCAATCACCCGACAGCCCAGCCGATTCATCGCACTCTCAAAACTAAGGCGTGTACGGGTCGATGGCTCGAAGAACAACGATGCAATCACCTTGCCGGTCAGGATCGGCTGGTAAGGATTGGCCTCAAACTCGGCGGCCAGCTCCGTAATACGGATAATCTCCTCTTTGGTGAAATCTGTAATCGAAACAAGACTCTTTTTTCCCATATCGTATATATATACTATTGATATCCTTTATGTTCAACCGTGGCCCCAGCCTCACTGAGCCGGTCCCGCAAACGACCCTCGCCACTACGACGAATGGTCATCATTATCGTACATGTATTGTCGAACGTCTGCTCGACAATACGAGGCTGCAGCTCCTTGACAACACGCATTACATCATTCATCGCCAAATACGAAAACGTCACCTCAAACCATGCATCGACGGTCCGCTCCACCACATCGGCTTCTTCCAACACGGCAGCTGCCGACGTTTTATACGCACCGATCAACCCCGACACACCAAGCTTTGTCCCGCCAAAATAACGGACTACCACGATCAATGCATTGGTCACCTCGCGGGAAAGCATCTGCCCCAGGATCGGTTTCCCTGCCGTACCCGACGGCTCACCATTGTCGTTCGC
>CASDSC010000138.1 GCA_949283215.1 uncultured Alistipes sp.
CGAACGAAGGTTTTAATGTCCATAATGTTTGTATGAGGTGTTACAGTGCTCTGTTCCGTTGGCAGATCAGAGCACGTTTAGTCCTGCGCGAGAGATTTCAGAGTCAAATCAACAGTCGTTGCAGCCTCAGGAAAATGTAACGGATCGTCGGATAAGAGGACGTCGTATAGTGCGTTGAAGCGGGTGAAGCGTTGTGACGATGGTGGAGTGGATTGTGGTTCTAAGGTTCGTAGAACGTATATCGACGGTTTATTGCAAAGTTAACAGGAGCCGGTTACTGATTACCGTCATGTCGAGCAACAAGTTGTTGGGGGTATCATAGCCGCGTGTTTTCCCTAGTAATGAAATTCCTGGCGAACAGACTGGAGTCCGGCACGCCGTGTCGTATAAAGTGATTTTTTTTGTTCTCATTGGAGCTATCCATATTATGAACAAGGAGCCATACAGGATAAGATCATCTGTATGGCTCCTTGTGGGTCGTATGTCCGTTTTACTGCGAGGCCTTGCGCCACTTACCCGGGACCGGATTTTTATTCTAACCGTCCGGTTACCCGTAGGTATTCGGTTTCGTATATTTTATATTGGGTTTGCGCTTCGATTAGATTGCTTTCGGCCTGCTGCCATTGCGATTGGGCATCCAGCAAGTCGGTGAGCGGAGCCATCGCCGCCGCATAACGATTACGCATCACACGGAGGTTTTCGTTGGCTTGTTGTAACCCGATTTCGGCCGTATGGATCAAACGGTAGCCGTCTTGCAGATTTCGGATTGCCTGTTGCACTTCGATATCGAGTAGCCGTTTGTTTTTTTGCAGTTCGAGTTCTGCGTTCTGGAGGTCATATTGCGCTTTGTGGACCTTTTTGCGGTTTTCACCCCAGTGAAAGATCGGGATTTTTACGGCGAGCATAGCCAATCCGATTCCGTCGCGGAATTCCTGCGTATAGGGATATAATATGCCCCCACCCATATCGACCGTGCTGTTCAGTTTTATGTTGCCATAATATGTGTAACCGGCCGTAAGTCCCACGGTTGGCAACAGGTCTGCTTTGGCCATACGAATCTGTTGACGGTTGGCATCGACCTGCTTTTCGAGCAGGTGGAGTTCGGGACGCTCCGAGATATCGGCCGAAAGAGGTCCTGCTTCTGATGTGGCGATTGCTTGGTCGGTTATTTCAATCTGGGTACTGAAGTCGGCTCCGATGAGTTGGCATAGCGATAGGCGACAGAGGTCGGCCCCATTCTGGACCTTCTGCAGTTGGTATCTGATTTCGCTTCGTTTGGCTTCGATGCGAAGCAGATCGTTTTCGGTGGCCATTCCGACAGCGAGTGCCGCTTCTGTTTGACGGAACAAGGTATCCATCTGTTCACAGTAGCTTTCCATCATACGTACCTTCCGATCTACCGCGAGGTATGTCCAGTACGCGTTATCGGCATCGGCTAACACCTCCATTCGGGTCATTCGGTGTTGTTCTCCGGCGACTTCTTGGCCAATTCGGGCCAGATGTTTTGCGGTATTGATTTTACCCCCCGTATAGATCGGTTGGGTAAGGCTGATCCCGGCCATGTAAGTGCCACGCATACGCAATTCCGATCCCATCATATCGATGTCGGGCAAAAGATAGGTACCGGTGGCCGAACCTTCGATTTTCGGGAGGTATGCCGAGGTTGCGATTTTGCTGTCGAGTTGTGCTTGTTGGACTTTGTTGTCGGCCTGTTGGAGCGATTCGCTGTGGGCGATAGCCATGTCACGGCATTCAGCCTGCGACAATCTGAGTTGTGATTGAGCGACGGCTTCTGAGACAGACAGTAGGCCCAGCGAGACGAATATAACGATATTAAAGCTCTTCATCGTAGTACTAGTTAGATTTTGGCAGGTTTTCGAATGTGGAACATTGCCGTATAGAAAATAGGCAGGAGGATGAGAGTGATGAGCGTACCGACGGCGAGTCCTCCCATAATGGTGATGGCCATTGAGCTGTACATCGGGTCTGTGACGAGGGGGATCATACCGACAATGGTTGTGAGAGAAGCCATGAGTACGGGTCTAACACGCGACACGGTGGCTTCCACGACTGCGGAGTATGGATCAGTGCGTTCTTCTGTTTGGAGACGGTTGATTTCGTCGACGAGAACGATTGCATTTTTAACCATCATACCGATCAACCCCATCAAACCGATGATAGACATAAATGTCATTGGTTGTCCGCTCAGGAGGAGCGAAGGTGTGATCCCGCAAAATACGAACGGGAAACAGATCAGTATAAGGAGAACTTTACGCCAGCTGTTGAATAGTAGTAGCAGGATGGCCAGAATTAAGAAAATAGTGATCGGAATGAATTTCATGAGATTCCCGATGGCTTCTCCCTGAATTTCGCCTTCTCCGACCCACCGCATTGTATATCCCGGGGGGAGGGGTATGGCTTCGATTTTGTCTTGAATTTCAGCGACGACTTTGGCGGGGGTTGCCTCTTCACAATCGGGATTCGGATCGCATTCGGCTTCTATGACCCGTCTTCCGTTGAGTCTGAGCACGAGGTCTTCATCCCATTCGAGTCTAATATCTTTTGCAACATTGCCGAGAGGGGTTGCGCGGAATACCTTGTCCTGCAATTCGCTCATACCTTGACCTCCGGCAAGAGCTGCTTGCAGTTCTTCGTTTGAAAGATGCAAATTCATCATGCTCCAGACGGGGATATCCTCAAGATTTGAGATGCGGCTTCCATCTTCGTTGCGAACCTGGAGGTTGAGTAGCACCATCCGTTCCTGATCGTTCAGCACTCCGACCGGCATGCCGTCTGTAGCAGCCAGTAGTGCATTGGCCACGTCGCTTCGGCCGATTCCTGCCCGGAGAGCATCTTGTTGGACATAATCTGCGATCAGCGCTTTACCTGTCGGTTTCCAATTGTTTTGTACGGAGTATGCATCCACATAGGGGCATTCCCGCATGATAGCCTCGGCCTGAGCGCTCAGGTCGCGCAATACGGCGGGGTCAGGCCCTGCAAATTCCACCTCGACGGTGTGAGATGTCGAGATTGAGAAGTTATACTTTCGAATGCGGATATATGCTTCGGGGAATGCCTCGCGCAATTGCTTTCGTACCAGGGGAATCTGCTCTTGAATTGTTTTATAATCCTTGCAATCTACGGTGAGTTCTCCGTAACAGTCGCCGCCGTTGGTCATTGGGCGGACCAGACAATAGTGTGCCGGAGCGCTGCCTTGGCTGGCGGCTACGCGTATGATTTCCTGATTTTCAGAGAGCAATTCGCTCATCTCCAACAAACGGTCGCGAACGGAATCGGCATTTGTTGCCGAGGGGAAGAAACACTCGACGACAAATTGTTTGTAGTCGAAATCCGGGAAGAATAGGTTTTTGACACGTGTCATTCCGAATATTGAGAGAGCCAGCAGTCCGAACGCGACAGCGATAGTGGTGCGTTTGTATCCGATCAACAAGCCGATGGTTTTACGTACGAATCGATGAACCGGCGAGTTCATAACCTCAGTTTCGGTATTTGCTTTTTTGTCACGGCTCGGTAACCAGGATTTAGCGCAGACAGGTACTTGTACCAGTGCCAAAACCCAGCTGGCAAGTAGACTGACGCACAGGACAAGGAAGAGGTCTTTGGCATATTCTCCTGCAGAATCGGGCGAAAGGTATACGTTGAGGAATGTCGAGGCGGCGATGATCGTGGCGCCCAAGAGAGGCATAGCGGTATTTTTGCCGATACGGTATAGATATGTTTTGGGTTTCAGACCTCTTTTTTTGTCGATCAGAATACCATCCATGATCACGACGGCATTGTCGACCAGCATACCCATGGCCACGATGAAGGCACCGAGCGAGATACGTTGTAACGTAGTACCGCAGACGAGCAGGATCGGGAATGAGACCGCCACAGTCAGCACCAGACCGAAACCGATGATCAGGCCGCTTCGGAATCCCATCGTGAAGATGAGTACGAGGATAACGATCGCGACCGATTCGACCAGGTTCCACATGAATGAGGAGATTGCCTCGTCCACTTTGTCGGGTTGGAAGAATATTTTTTCTGTTTTGAATCCAGCAGGCATGTTCTTCATAGTTTCGGCCAGGCGGGCATCGACGGCCTTACCGACATCGGGGACGATTGCCGACGATTCCATGGCGATACAGATAGCCAGGGCGGGTTTCCCTTCGACAAAGAATCCGTTGCGCTGCGGTTCGGAATATGCGCGTTCCACCCGGGCGATATCCCCTATACGCAAACTTTTACCATCGAGGGTTTGGATTTCGAGGTTACGTATATCCTCTTCGTTTTCGACAGCTGAATCGACGTAGAGGGCGATGCGTTCGTCTCCGCTCTGGTATCGTCCGGCATCGACGGTTTTGCCGGCAGCCTGGAGGGCAGACATGATCTGTGTGGGGATAATGCCATTGCGAGCGATCTGTTCTTTCGAGAGAATAATGTTGATCACTTCGTCTCGGTTTCCGACGATATTGATTCGTTTGACGCCTTTTACGTCGAGGAGTTCACGACGGAGGTATTTGGCGTATTTGTACATTTCGGGGTAGTCATATCCGTCGGCGGTGAGGGCATAAAAGATTCCGTATACGTCCATCATGTCATCGATCACCACGGGATCGTAGCATCCCTGGGGAAGTCGTGCAGCGGCATCGTTGACTTTACGCCTCAACAGGTCGAAATGTTGTTCCAGGTCCCGGATCAATACGGTCATTTGGAACTCGACGGTAAAGAGGGCGGACCCGTTTTGGCATTCAGTTTTGATTTTCCGTACATTAGGCAGCGCTCTCAGTTCGTCTTCCATCATTTGAGCGACTTTTAGCTCGATTTCGTGAGCGCTGGCTCCGGGCCAAGGCACGACAACCATGGCCTGTTTGATGGAAACGGCGGGGTCTTCGAGTTTGGGCATCTGAACGAACGAGAGAACTCCTGCGATCAATATTGCCCCCATGAGCGACCAGAACAAGACCGGCCGCCGCATGAAAAATTCAGTCAGTTTCATTACAGTACTCCTCCCACGTTGGTTTTACTAGGTTTTACGACCTCACGTACTTTTTCTCCATTTTGCAAGGCGCTGACACCTGCACGCACGATCTGTTCCTGTCCGGACAGACCTTCGCGAACGACAGCACGACCCGAGGCATCGAGGTTTCCGAGGACGACAGGGCGCTTGGTGACGCAGGAATCTGTGCCGAGCACCCATACGCAAGCTGTGTCCCCGTCACGGAAAACGGCGCTCAACGGGATTGCGAAGCCTGTCTCGGCAGACGGGTCAGTGATGTTGATCTCCACCTCTACATTCATGCCGGCAGTCAGACGTTTGTCTGGCTGTCCGTTGAACGTCAGGCGCAGTTGGTAGAGTTGATTGCCGTCGGCGCGGGGAGTGAGGCTCAGCAATGCCATTGGCATCACCTGGTCGATCAAATCGGTCCGACAATTGAATCCTACGAACCGATCCTTTTTTTGGTATTCGCTGGCAGGGATATCGGCCACAACCTCCATCCGTGATACATCCAGCAGGGTGAATACGGCCATTCCCGCATCGACCATTTCGGCTGGGGCATAATTGACGGTTTGTATATATCCGTCTGTCGGGGCGTACAGTTTTGTGTAGTCGAGTTTATTTTTATTGGCTTGCAGTTGTACTCCCAATTGTTTCAATCCGGCGACTGCTTTTTCGTAGTCGTTTGCCGAGACGCTTTTTTGTTTGAACAATTGTTCTGTGCGTTCGACTTCGTCTTTGACCTGGTCGTATTGGATCTGAGCTGCATCTACGGCCAATTGATAGTCCACGTCATCCAGTTCTGCGAGCAGTTGGCCTTTGCGTACGAAATCGCCCTCTTTGACCATGATTTGTTCCAATTGGCCGGCGGTTTTGAATCCGAGGCTGATTTCATGGGCTTCCCGGATGATGCCTGAGTAGTGTTTGTCGATCGTTTGTGTCAAAGCGACAGGTTGGGTTAGCACGACACTTTGTATCGTGGCAGGCTTTTGTTTTGGTTCGCCGCAGGAGTACATCATTCCGGCTGCGAGCGCCAGGGGGATGATTTTTTTCATATTGTTACACTCTGATTTAAATTTTTCTTACACTTCAAGTTTTTCGCTGCAAAGATCCCGAATTATTTATTGGTTCAGTATCTCTAATTGACTAAAATTTTGTTCTAAAGGATGATTTATTTCCGGTATTTGGCATTAAATGTCTATTTTTGTTCTTCGAAAAGTTTAAATATGAGGGATGAGTTCACCTTTTCTTGATATTGATTTGGTTCGGCTTTCAGCACAGAAAGGTGCTGTGCATTTGGATAATGAGTTTATTTTGATCGATAATTTGTCGGGAGAGACCGGCGCGACAGAGTCAGAGCCGATGTTTGTAAACCATCCGGTCAAACTATCCTTTTCCATAGTGATGTTTTGTATATCGGGTTCGATGCGATTTCGTATCAATCTTCAGGATTTTGAACTTCGTGCCAATGATGTGTTGATAGGGATGGAGGGGTCGATCGGTGAGTATTACGGGATGTCTCCCGGGACAAGGATTGCGCTTGTGGCGTCCTCGGGAGAATATTTTCATATTACGAATCAAGCGGAAACCGCCATGTCGTTACAACGGCAGTTGTATTCTGGGCCGTTATGTCACATGCGTCCCGAGGTATTTGCCGAGAGCATGACTCTTTATCGGCTGATGAAATCGAAGATTGGGGAGATTGATAATCCGTTTCGTAAAGGGGCCCTGCAGGGATATGTTCAGGTATTGAGCTCAGTGCTGTTTAATTGTTTTCGGGCGACAGAGGCTGCCAACGAGAAGTCGCAGGTCGAAATGAGCCGGCACTATGAATTATATGCTCGTTTTTTTCGGGAGGTTCAGAAAAGTTATACTCGGGAGCGCAGCATATCGTATTATGCCGACCAGTTGTGCGTGACGCCTAAGTATCTTTCCCAAGTGGTACGTAAAATCAGCGGGCGGCTTGCAGGCGAATGGATTTCGGACTATGTGATTCTCGAAGCGAAAGCGCTGCTCAAGAGCCGACGGTATACGGTGCAGCAGATCAGCAATATGCTCAATTTTGCCAATCAGTCGTTCTTCGGCAAATATTTCAAGGATAAGGTTGGATGCTCGCCGCGGGCTTACCAGCAGTCCAAGTAATATGGGCGGCCATTACTTTGCGGGCGGGTGTTTTTTACAGCTCTTCGGTGTAAAACA
>CASDSC010000139.1 GCA_949283215.1 uncultured Alistipes sp.
CAGAGGCGAGTGATGATGACTTTGGTGGAATAGATTAATTAATCAGATAGAAAACAATGAAAATTCAGGTTGCCGTCTTTTTCGGCGGACGCTCCGTAGAGCATGAGATTTCCGTGATTTCGGCTTTGCAGGCCATTCATGCATTCGATACTGAAAAATATGCCGTTACACCGGTTTATATCTCAAAACAGGGTAAATGGTACAGTGGCGATGCCTTGCTTCAGGTCGAAAATTACAAAAACATACCGGCACTCCTCGCAAAATGCGATCAGGTCTATTTCATGCCAGGGTATGGCAATAATAAATTGTATCGTGCCAAGAAAGGTTTGTTCGGCAGTGCCGTGGTGGCAACGATCGATGTGGTGTGTCCCGTGTTGCATGGTACGAACGGAGAGGACGGTAGTTTCCAAGGAGTGATCGAAATGACCGGCTTGCCCTATGTGGGTTGCAACGTACTCGCTTCGGCCAATGGAATGGACAAGATCACCATGAAAATGATACTGAAAGAGAGCGGTGTCCCTGTCGTGGATTATGTGTGGTTTACGGATAAGCAGTGGCGGACACAACGGGAGGAGATGATCGCTCAAGTGGAACACTCGTTGGGATATCCGGTGATCGTGAAACCCGGTAATTTAGGTTCGAGTGTGGGGATTTCTCATGCCGATGACCGGCAGGGTTTGATCCGGGCTGTGGACGTGGCTGCACATTTCTCGACCCGGTTGATCGTCGAAAAAATGGTCGAGGATTTACAGGAAATCAATTGTGCTGTCATGGGGGATCCCGATGAGAACGAAACAACAGTATGTGAAGAACCAATTCGTAGCGGTGAGATTCTGAGTTATGCAGATAAATACATGGGGGGAAGCAAATCGTCAAAAGGTATGCAAAGTACCCAAAGACGTATTCCCGCCGATCTGGCTCCCGAGGTGACTGCACGTATCCGCCAATTGACCTCGGAAACATTCCGCGTGTTATCGTGCTCGGGTGTGGCTCGGGTCGACTTTATGATCGACCGTAAGTCGGGTGCTGTATATGTCAATGAAATCAATACGATTCCCGGTTCGTTGTCGTTTTACCTCTGGGAAGCGAGCGGCCTCAAGTTCGATCAATTGATGGATCGTTTGATTTCCATAGCATTGAAACGGCGTAGAGAGTTGGAACTGAAAACGGTTAGCTATGATCAGAATATTTTCAATCTTGGCAAGGGATTCAAGGGTGGAAAGATGGGAGTGAAATAGTGCCGTATAGTTAAAGAAACATTACTACAATTGGCTTAGTAGATCTTTTTACTCTTTTATGAACGCCTGAATCGTTACCATAAATGATCAGAAAATTTGTCGAAAAAAATGATTCTGTCCATTCATGTGGTTTGTTCACCCTCCGGTGAGGGCGGTTGACCCCGGATTTATGGCGTTTGACCCAGGATATGGCGTAATTCAGCTAGGGTTTGTTATTTTTGTCACATGCCAAAACCCTTAGGGTTGAGTTTAGGCCATATTAAGTTTAAGAGTATTTAGTATTAGGTGAGTGAGGTAGCCGGCGCTGTGAAGCCCCGGCTACCTTTTTTTGAGTCTGTTTCGATTGAAACGGGTCGTAAGTGATGTTATGGCCGTGACCACATGTATATAGGTCGGATCTGAAGACGGTGAAACATATGCTTCATGAGTGACTATATTATGGGCATGATCAACATTAGGGTTGGATCTTATCTGGAAATGCCTGTGTTGGATTGGACTGGGGGAGGATATGATAAAACGCCCGGGAACTGTTAGTCCCCGGGCGTTGTGGTTACTGTGAAGTTCTGGCTGAATTATCAGGCCCCGGCATAGATCAGCAGACCCAAACCGGTGATAAAGAACACGAACATTCCAAGATTGAGCCAATCGGAGGCACGAGGTGCGCCGGCGAACTCTTTCCATACCAGGATGCCCCATAATGCCGAGACAAGGGTGGCTCCTTGTCCGAGCCCGTATGATATGGCTGCACCGGCTTGCTCGGATGCGATCATGCTGAAAGATTGTCCGAGGCACCAAATCATTCCGCCGAAAATGCCGACCAGGTGAGTACTCATTTTACCCCGGAAATAGTCGGATATGCCGATCGGAGCTCCGGCTACCGGGTGTTTCATGGCAATCGTGTTGAACAGAAAATTACTGATGAAAACACCTGTCGCAAAGATAAAGACCGCAGTGTATGGCGTTAGCTTTCCCGGTGCTGGGTTGGCGAAATTCGTAAGATCCATCGAGGCCGCTACGAATCGATAGAAAAATGCCATGATAACGCCAGCTGCGATCGAAATCCAAATACCTTTGGCAGAAAGTTTCTGCTGTTGTCCGGCCAATGCCTTACGGTAGGCCATACCGTTCATTATAATGGCTATGACGATCAGAACAACGCCGAGAAAGATATACAGCGGTTCGCCTTTCGCCGCACCGAAATAATTGACCAGTACGCCCAGTACCAGGGCCAGGCCGATCCCCACCGGAAACGCTACCGAAAGCCCGCAGATAGCTATGGCTGCGGCAAGCAGAATGTTTGCAGCGTTGAATACAACACCTCCGAGAAAGGCACTGCCGATATTGGACCAATCGGCCTGCGCCAGATCGGGCAGAAAACTGCGACCCGTACTGCCGATACTGCCCAAGGTGAAGGCCGAGAGGATCGAAAATAACAGTACGCCGATTACGTAATCCCAATAAAAATATTCGTATCGCCAGGTTTTGGCAGCCAGTTTCTGCGTATTGCCCCACGAACCCCAGCAGAGCATCGTCACTACGCAGAACAATACGGCCAACGGATAACTGTTGACTATATACATATTCAATCAGGTTTAAAAGGTTTGTGTCGCGTTTTATTGATGAGATACGGGTGCCGGAGCATCAGAATAGGAGATCGCATCGTAGAACCAGATGTCGATACCCGGTTGCGGATTCTTCCAGTTGAAGGTAAGGGTGTGTTTACCCTTCGGAAGTTGGTATTTCCAGTACATCTCGTGTTTGCGATCGTGGAAATCGACCGGAAGAAGAACCGTCTGGTCGAGATTCCCGTCGAGCAGTACCTCGATTTCTGCGACGTAATCGGCCGGTGCCCCGTTGATCGCAGGATGACGTACTACAATACCAATTCCGTCAAAGTCGACGCTCGGATTGTCTTTGATACTTCGGTTGATGCCGAAACGTGCTGTGGGGAAATGCCCTTCGAACGACTGCTCGTAACGAACCGCTACGGGCGTTTGGCATTGAATTGTAACTGTACTGTCGCCGATTGTGCCCCCGTTGCGTTCGATCACCTGAAGGGCCTGGTCGAAACTCATCTGGTACGCACGGTTGAGCGATATGTCGGTGTAGGCAAAATTGCGATCTTCGACTTCACGAAGGTTCTTCATCCAATATTCCGGTATCTTGTCGTATCCGAGCATCGTACCGAGGATACCCCCGGCCGATGCCGGATTGCAGTCGGAATCCTGGCCACAACGGGTGGCAATGTCGATCGTCTTGAAGAAATCTCCCTGCCCGTACAACAGACCAATGATAATATAGGCACTGTTGATGGTCGCATCTATGTTGAACGGAGCGAAAACTCCGTCCGGACATCCGATATCGGAACTCCACGTCCGCTCGCATTCGAGCCATGTGCGTTTCCAATCGTCGGGGTATTGTTTGTAGAAACGGATCACGTCGCTCATACATTTGTAGTATTTGCTCTCGGCGGGAATCGTTTTGAGCGCTTCGGTCACGATGAATTCGATATCGTCCGATACGAAGGCCAATGAGTACATGGCGGCTACGTAAACGCCTCCATACCAGCCGTCGCCGTAATTCATGATATGACCTACGCGGTCGGTGATGTCGGCAGCACTATTGGGCATGCCGGGGGCCATCAGTCCTGCAAAGTCGGCTTCGATCTGGAAATCGAGGTCGTCGGCATGCGGCGAATTGAGCCAGTGACCCGATGCGGGCGGCATGATCCCGTTCAGAATATTGTATCGTGCGGCTTGATTGGCATGCCACAGCGGATAGGGCGCTTTGGCAAAGGCTATGGCCAGTGAATCGGCCGGAGCATCGATCCCGAGTCGGTCGAATACATTGACAAAGGTCAGATCCATGTAGAGATCGTCATAGAGACCCGGTACATTATCATAATACCACTTGATATACCCTTCGGGCCAATCGATCGGCGTGTAGTCTTGGATCATTGT
This sequence comes from uncultured Alistipes sp., assembly GCA_949283215.1. Taxonomy (GTDB): domain Bacteria; phylum Bacteroidota; class Bacteroidia; order Bacteroidales; family Rikenellaceae; genus RGIG1874. The sequence continues at coordinate 4,199 of CASDSC010000139.1, forward strand.
GCCGCAGAAACGAAATTCGGTCGGTCCGCCGTAGGTACAGCCGATCGTTTGACCGGCCCAACCCCCTTTGATTTTATTCATCAACTGGGCATTGCTCAAAGTCGTTTGTTGGGGCAGGGTCCCGCTTTGTTCTGACGTGCAGGCTGATAACCCTGCGGTCAGCAATGCGGCACACGCAATGGAGTAGAATGTTTTCATGATGCTGTAGTTCGTTGGTTAGTAATACAATGATTTAGTGAGTTATTTCGTGGCGATAGGGGGCCGAGGCTTGTGCCCCGAGACGGGTTACGGAGATGGCCGAGGCGCGTGTGGCAAAGTCAGCCGCCTCGGATAATGTGGCTCCCTCGGACAGGGCTACAACAAGGGCTCCATTGAAAACGTCACCTGCTGCGGTTGTATCGATGGCTTCGACTTTCCGTGCCGGAACGATGAGCGATTGTGTACTGTTATGGATCAGGGCCCCTTTAGAACCCATGGTGATGACAACGTTCTCTACGCCCAGCGTGAGCAGACGGTCGGCTGCTTTGTGCGCTGACGATTCGTCGCTGACAGGAAGGCCGGTAAGCAATTCGGTTTCGGTTTCGTTGGGTGTAATCAGATACAGCCCTTGCAAAAGCTCAGGTGCGAGAGAACATGCCGGTGCCGGGTTCAACACAACCCGTTTCCCGAG
>CASDSC010000140.1 GCA_949283215.1 uncultured Alistipes sp.
ATAGACCAACGCCACCGCCGTCGTTCCGTCTACATCATAATCTCCGTAAACCATAATGCGCTCATTGTGGTTTACAGCCTCCTCAATACGATGAACAGCACGATCCATATCTTTCATTAGAAATGGATCGTGCAAATCCTCAAGTCGCGGATTGAAAAACCGTTCAGCCTCCCCTTCCGTCTCGATGCCTCGCTGGACAAGCAGATTGGCGAGCGCTGGTGCAATATCCAGTGAAGCGGCTAAAGCAGCCACTTTCTCCGGATCACCTTGCGGCTTTATCACCCATCTTTTGTCTGTTGGCATAACTTTATTTATTTTTTATTTAATCTTTTCTTTTTCATTGAGCGCCGACGACAAACCTCCTCTCGCAACAGCGGGTCGGTCTCTATAGGTTCGTCTCACGATCATCTTACTCACATCCCATTCCCGCAGCCACCAACTCAACTCCATACACGCGGGCAAAATGACGAGCATAACGCGCTTTTACCTCCTCCATCGCCACATCGCAGCCCAATTCAGCTTTCAACGATGTCGCACCCTTGTTCGTAAACCCACACGGGTTAATGTATCCAAAATAGGACAGATCTGTCGTTACATTCAACGCAAAACCGTGCATCGTCACATAACGGGAACTGCGCACACCGATCGCGCACAACTTACGTGGCCGCGCGCTACCGACCCCGATCCAAACCCCGGTCGCTCCGGCCAATCGTTCGGCTCGAATATCATAATCGGCAGCCGTAGCGATCACCGTCTCCTCAAGGCGTTCGATATACTCACGCAAACCAATACCCAAACGTTCCAGATCCAACACGGGATATCCCACCAATTGACCTGGGCCATGGAACGTAATATCTCCCCCGCGATCGGTTCGATAATAAGACGCTCCGATCCGATGCAAAAACGCCTCATCGACCAGCAGATTACTCTCTGCACCGCTTTTCCCAAGCGTATAGACTGCCGGATGTTCACACAAAATCAATACTTGATCTGCAGACCGGTCCTCAGTTTCAACTGGCTGATCGGACGAATGCAACGAGTGCAACGCAACTTTCGCATTCACCAACCGATCAAACAACTCCCGCTGCCGCGCCAAGCAACGATCGTAAGCAATCAATCCGACATCTTCTACTACGACGCGTTCCATATCCTGCTATTTTCGAGTCCTACATGCGGACAGCGCCTTCTCGGCCATATATGACGACCGTACCAACGGACCACATTCTGCATAATCGAACCCTCGTTTCAACGCCTCATCACGAAACCATGCAAAACCTTCTGGAGTCACATAAGCCGCTACCGGCACATGGTTCAATGTTGGCTGCAAGTATTGGCCGACCGTCACGATCCGACAGCCCACCTCACGAAGATCGTCGAATGCTTCCAGCATCTCCTGCTCTGTCTCACCCAAGCCTACCATCAATCCACTTTTCACCACGGCTCCGTGCTCCGACAAATAGCGCAACACACCGAGAGACACATCGTACCGCGCACGGCTGCGTACCGCTGGGGTAAGCCGCCGTACGGTTTCAAGATTATGCCCTACGATATCGGCTCCTGCTGCCAGCACAATATCCAGCAACTCGCTCCGACCATCAAAATCGGGGATCAATACTTCTATGGTTGTTTCGGGATTGGCCGCTCTGACCTGGGTGATCACGTCGGCCCAATGCGCAGCCCCTCCATCCGCGAGATCATCGCGGGTTACAGATGTAATTACAGCATGGCGCAAACCCATCAATCGGATCGATTCGGCCACACGCTGCGCTTCGGCAGGATCAGGGGGTAACGGACGGCCTGTGGCAGTTGCACAGAACCGGCACGCACGGGTACAAACCTCGCCCAAAATCATAAATGTCGCTGTACGCCGACTCCAGCATTCCGTTTTATTCGGACACATCCCGCTACTACATATCGTATGCAGCTGATGTGTCTCAACGATGCGGGCAACTTCGCCGTAGCCTTCGCCACGCTGAAGTCTGATCTTGAGCCATTGGGGTTTTGTATGTGCGGTTACCTTGTCATAGACTTTAGGCATTTGAAGTTTTATTATTTTCCAATTGAGACAAATGTAATCATTTTTTCCATATTATCCTACATCTATCATCCGAAATCGGCATTCGATTCTACAGATCAAACAGGCAATCCCTCCTCAAAACCCCTTTTGCAATAAAGGACAAATTGAGATATTGCATTCGCATTCGTCATTTCAAAAAAACACTGTCTCCAGGAATTATATTCTCACGACATACAGTTTCAATTTTCAGTTTGCAGTACCCTCACCCAAACACAGAGGAAAAAATAAAAAGCGGTCTCCGATTACCGGAAACCGCCATGAACATATCACATCCTCTCTGTTTATGCCTTGCCTAATTGCTGCCATACAAGCGCCGAAGCTCCCAAAATCGCCGCATTTTTACCGCTAATTCCCGACGGCAACAATTTCACCTTATTACGGAAAGCCGACAACATGTGCATCTCCATATATTTTTTCGTCGGTTCGAACAGATACTTGCCCGCTTTGGCCAACCCTCCGAACAAAAAGATTGCCTCCGGCGATGTGATCGCCACCGCATCCGCCAACGCCTGACCCAGCAACATACCTGTATATTCATACGCCTCGATCGCTATCGGATCCCCTCCGAGTGCCGCCTTCGTGATCATTTCCGCAGTCAATTCATTGTAACTGATCCGTCGAAATTCACTGTCATCGGTATGATCGGCAATCAATTTAAACACGGTACGCTTAATTCCGGTAGCCGAGACATATGTCTCCAGACACCCTTTTCGACCACATCC